>CAJYHH010000451.1 GCA_913773825.1 Candidatus Sericytochromatia bacterium
AAATTAAGCAGCCTACGCGACGAAGAATAGACGTGAGAGAGTCTCGCTCAAGTCTAGTTTACTTTCTGAATCAAACCTGTTTAAGAGGAATCCCATGAGTGTAAATCCCCTTGGCTCAAGTTCTAAAGCTGTTGCGGCGATGCCTTATGTTGCCCCGACCCGTCAGGTGTCGAGCAGCTCAACCGGTGCTCAGGCACCCACTTTAATGGATGAGTTACTAAATCAGCTAACTGATTTAATCAGCGACTCAGTCAAAAACAAAAATACGGCTCCTGCCAATACCCTGCTGGATCTGCTTGATCCCAATCGTGAAGGTCCGCTGCCGGTTGGCACCGAATCCCTGCCTAAAGAACTGCTGACCCTGATTGGTCTGGTGACGGGTCAAGCTGATGCCCTTGGCCGTGGTGATGAGTTTAAAGCCCTGCTGCGTGAATATGTTGCAGTCCGTTGGGCTCTCAGCGAACTTGAAGAAGTGATTAAAGCTGAGCAGTCTGGTGTCGTTGACGAAAACAGCCAGTATCACTACGAACAGCTGGCAGCCGCCAAAGCCTTCCTGAAGCAGCTCGAAAGCAGCATTGCCCGTCGTCTCGATCAGCTGGAATCCGTGGCCGGCTATACCAACTGGCTGCAGATTTACCGCGACGACCTCGAAGAGCGCAATGAAGAAGGCGATATTGATCATGCTGTCTCAATCACGCTGCCCCGTGATGCTGATGCGGCTAAAATTGTTGCCCTGCTGCTCGAAGCCGCTCCCCGTCCGACTTTTGATGACATTCCGGGGCCTAATGTCCAGAGCGCTCAGGACGCCAGCGAACAGGCTCCTGAACCCGACCAGAATCCTTATCACTAATCGAACTTAAAGGGTTTTACCCCAAACCTGAGACCTGGTATCAGCATTGATGCCGGGTCTTTTGGTTTAAGTCAGCTCAATCAAATACATGCGCTGATATCCTGAAAAAAACCTAAGCAGGGGTATTTAACATGATGAAGCCCGAAACCATCACCTGTCCGACATGCCAGCAACAAGCACCTGAAACCAGCGTCTATTGCCCCCATTGCCAGGCCAAACTGTTTGTAGCAGCTCCAGGCAAAAGTAATGCTCAATATACCGGTTATAGTTATCAGCCCCCCGTTAAGACCTACCATGCAGCAGAGCCCCAAACGTCTCAACATCCGCCCCACTACACAGTCTGTCATCAACTCCAGCTGGATCAACTGGTACTGGAAGTGAATAAACTGATTAGCCAAGGCTGGAAACCCCTTGGCGGTTTAGTGGTTCAGGAATTACACGGCTCTCAAGAGTATCTGCAAGCAATGGGGCGGGGACTGACAGAAGCGTAGCTTCACGGTTGAGGGGTGGGCAGAAGTCGAAAGACCTGCGGTTGTATAAAAACTGAGTTGCAGATGCTGCAAGCTAATCGCTTGCCAGCCTTCACAGCCCACTCCTTGCATATGTTACGCTGACTGGCAGTTCACCCGGAGCGCCTTAAAATGACCCTTGAAGACTTACTTCCGATTCTGACCGTAGCTGGCTCACTGCTATTGGTTGTGACCGGTCTGCTCAATTTTTCTGTGTTTGTGCGCCAATTACGCGCAGCCCGCGACCAGCTTGAGATGGCGCGTCAGCAGATGGAAAGCGCCCAGATGCAGCCTGAGATTCAGCTGATTCAACGCGCCATGATTGAAACCAATGAACACGTTAAATTATTGGTCGAAAAGCCCTATCTGCGCCCATATTTTTACGATGGTAAAAGCTGGTCTGAAGCAGACGGCGTGAATCATGACGAAGTAATGGCCATGGCTGAGCTGATGCTGAATAATTTTGCTTCAGCAATTATTCACTCCGGGGCCTTTATCCAATATCCCGTTCGATCAGTTGTTCCAGCCATTCGTTTTCATCTGCGCCAGAGCCCTGCCATGCGCAACTACCTGCTGGAACGCTTTGACCATTTTCAATTGGCAGGCTTAGCGCTGCTCTGCCTCAAAAACGATACCAAAACCGGTGCTGAAGACGATTTACGCCATCTGATTAACGCTGCAGGCCATGACACCCGTGAAAAAACCCGTCGTGAACAGCTGCTTCAGTATCTACAAAACACCGATAAAGTAGAGCCTCGCGAACTCGCCAAAGACGTCTTACGCCACGCAATTCAGCTTCAAAAAGAAGCTTAGAAGCATCTAACCAAACCAGGCTGAAGCAGCTTCCCAGAAACGGGGTAGACTGCCTTTGGGGGTCTTCATGACTTTTTGCATCAACATAAAGCTCTGAGGGACATTAGGATAACGTTTAGCGATATCTTCAAGCATATTCAGCCAGAGATGGGCGGTCATTTCAGAGTCAGCTAAAGCGCGGTGAAAGACACCGTCGTTGGGCAACTTTTTATAGGCTACAAGCGAGCCCAGACGGTGACTGGGAGCATCGGGATAAATCCGGCGCGATAATAACATCGAGCAGCCAAAGCTACCGGCAATGGGCTTTTTAACCCGGGCCAGTTCGGCTTCTAAAAAGCGCTGGTCAAATGAAGCATTATGCGCGACTAAGTTATCTTCGCCCAGAAAGTCTGCAAATTGGGCCATCACGGTCTCACAGGGGGGCGAATCTGCCAGCATGGCATTGCTGATGCCGGTATAGTCTTCAATAAACGAGCTAATCCGGCGGCCTGGGTTCATCAACTGCTGAAAGCGTTCGGTAATCTGGCCCTTGACGATTCTGACAGCCCCAATTTCAATCGCGCGATCGCCACGCAGAGGTGATAAACCGGTGGTTTCAAAGTCAAGCACCACAACTGTATCAGCCCGGTCGCTGCGTTTCGAGGTCTCTGTTATCGTTGCATTCTCAAGCATACAGTTTAGGATAACACATGCGAGCTCGTGGCTTGTAGCTGGTTGCTCGAAGCGGAGAGTCGAAAAAGCGACTTGCTTACATAAGCAGATTTTCCGCTGATAGATTAAGCACCGCCTGTTTTGTAGCCCTACACTGTCATAAGATTTAATCTGTCTTGGCTTAGCTACTCGCGACCAGCCTACCTCACCCTAAACGTATAGTCCCAGTCATGGTCATCAACGCCATGTGTGCGTAAACGGCCAATCAGCTGGCCTTCGCTTCGGGCTTCGAGTTTAAAGCGATAATAGCTGCCCTTAGGGCTGGGTGGGAGTTTTAGGCGATCCACTTGAGTTGAATGGGTCAGGCCACCAGCCACATTTTCGCTGGATTCGGGATTGCCGCAGCTGACTTTCAGAATTTCATAGTGATAAACTGTGTTGTTGCCCACACTATCCCAGCTTAAGCGAAGGGGCTCAGAACTTGGCCAATCTCCAGGCTGGGCCTGAGTCTGGCACTGTTTGCCCCAATCAGCCAGAGGCCGGTTATTGTCAGCAGGGCTTTTAAGATGAATCAGTTCAATCAGATCTAAATCCAGGCCAACAGGCGGCTGGCCTGGATCGACTTCAAAAGTGGCCCAGGCCCGCAAATCACCAGGATATTGCAAGGGATTATTGGGGTTCAGGTCATAGGCTACATTGAGGCCATAACTTCCGGGCCTTAAGCCCCGCACCTGAAATTGTCCATTTTTAAACGTCACAGAGGGTCTGACGCGCTCACCGGTTAATTCATC
>CAJYHH010000452.1 GCA_913773825.1 Candidatus Sericytochromatia bacterium
GCAGAGGTCTCAGCACAGAGTTCAGGCAGACTGGTGTTCATGATTTTCTGCCACTGATCTTGGGTGACTTCAGTGGTCTGCAAATAATAAGGCTTGCTCAACCAGACAATATAGTCATTGTCAGCGGCATTTTCTGAGCTGACACCGCCTACCCCCGGATCAAGCTGACGCTGGCGAGAGGTATAACCAAAGCGAAAGGCCCCAGCCGGAATCAAAACAAACTCCATCCCCAGACTGTTTTTAAAGCGGGCAGGCAGCTGACTCTGATGCTGAGTCTGATTTTGAGCAGCCTGCTGAGCCTGGACCGGCAGAGCCGCCAAGCAGAATAAGCTTAAGGCAATTAAAGCTTTCATCGCATTTTCTCCATTCTAAACTGCAGCAATTGAGGGCCTGTGCTATTTGTCGGAACCACCAGCTCAACGCTTAGTTCACGCTGCTCACCAGGCTCCAGCCAAAAGGGATCAGCCAGCAAAGTTTGAGGAGACTGCACCCGCCCATGCACCATGCTTACCAGCCGACTGCACACTTTACCCTCTTCAAGTGAGCGCACGCGAATGGTCCCTGTAAAGCGCGTACTGGCATCACCCATAAGCGAGTCGCTGTGGTCAAACAAACTGCGCCAGTCGAGATGCCCCATTTCATCAGTTGAACCAAAACGTACATCCAGCCGACCAGCTTTACCCGAATCATTGCTAAACGTCCCGCTGACTACATAACGCACACCATAATGTCCATAATCCACAGGCGGCGGACTCAAAGTATTGCCGCTCTGAATCAGCATCGGCATCGAATCAATCCGAGCCCCATCGGTCGCCACATAAAAAGAAGCGACAGCCTCAGCGCTTTCAGCCTCATCTTCAGGCTTTGCATCACCATCTGTGTCATCTTCTGCTCCACCGTCCGTAGTTGGAACCAGTACGCCACCAGTGTTTAGCGGGTTGCTAATCAAGAGATAATTCCACTCCCGGCGCTCGTCTTCGGGCTGTAAAACCAGCTCAGCAGCCGGTAAATTAGAGCGAATCACCTGACCGGGCACAACACCATTGATGCGGCCCAGGGCCACTAAGGTACCCCAAAAGCGATGTTCAAAGGCTTTGAGTACGGTTTTGAGATTGGCATCAGGGACCTGACCCAGGACTTGATCGGGCTGGACTAAGACACGGGGGATCATCTTAAGCTCAGCGTTCCAGGCCCGGACTTCGCCTAATAAAGTCTCATCAAAGCTCTCAGCTTGATCCAGACGATCTGCCAGAGCCGTCAGACGCTCCTGATAAGCCATCATTTCAGCGGGGGTAATCCAGAAATTCAGCAGGGCTGCGGCACCTGGATTCTGAGTTTTAAGCGCTGCTAATGCCGGAATGGGTTCTGTGCCTTTGCGCAAAATTGCCGGCAGTTCTGCAGGCTGATTGTCGAGATAGTTCCAGAGCGCCTGAACTTCCTGGGTCACGGTCTGCACAGCCGGTAGCTGAACGCGACGTAGCTCAGCGGCTAAAGCCTGGGGATGGCTCAGATCAGAGGCTGGTTTTAAAAACTCGGTTTTACCGTCAGGCCGAGGTTCAATCCAGGTGCTAAGCTGCGTTTTTAAAGTGGGGCTGAGGTCAATTAAACCGTACTGATTCCAGATATTGTCTGAAACAGCTGGGCCAGCCGGACGTTCATGCACCACAGCGGTCTGCAGCCTTAACGGACTTGTGACAGCAGCTTTAGCATCCAGTTCAAAACTGTACTGACCCCGATAATCTCCGCTGGTTTTAAGCGGCAACTCGCGATAAACCAGCATCGATTTACCCGGTTGAATCACAAGCTCACTTTCAATACTCTGGCCCTGGCCAGTTAAAACACGCTGCTGTAAATCAGCGTCCTGACTGCGGGTAGCATGTAAAATCCGGCCCGCTGTGGCTGCGCGCTCCAGCACTGAAGTATCCACGGGTAAAGTGCCAAGCATCTGCAGGGCATGAGGCGACTGGCTGTCGTTAATCAGGCCTGAGCCGCTGAGTTTGACGCTGACAGGGGGATTGTCAGGGGGATTGTGCAAAGCCAGCACATACCAGGCGCTGGTCAGGGGCTGACCGTCAGGGCCCGGTTTATCCGCATAGGCATTGCGCATGGGATGATAATTGACATAGGCATAAACTTCAAACTTCGACAATTCATCTATGCCCAAAGCCAAAGGGGCTGAATCTTTTAAGCGACCGCTGTCAAATAATAGCCCTGGCTCACGAATTTGTTCAGGGTTATTGGCGTGCAGCTGGACGGTGCCAGACAGGGTGCGATTGGGCAGTAAGCGCGGCTGAACGCTTAACTGATAACGGCCTTCAGTTGCCAATTGTTCACGGCTCCAGCTTAGAACAAACTGAATTTCTTTCCGCGAGACGCTTGCGTCACCGGTTAAATCCAGCTCTTCGACGTCTAATTGGCCATTGGCAGCCTGGGATTTGCGATCTAAAGCCAATAACTTATCGCGATTGATATCGTTTAATTCAATCCCATATTCCGTTAACAGCGCCAAAGCTTCGGGACTGGCCCAGTCAGGGCTTGTCTGAGCCGCCACCGGCAGGGTCAGGGCCGTGGCCAGACTCCAGGCAGCAAGGGTGATTCGGGCAGTTCTCACGCTGATGCTCCTCCAGCAAAAAAGTTTCCTGAAGCATATCACGCTGATCAGGTCTTTAGCGCTGAAAAACTTGAACAAAGCCGACTCTGGCCAAACTAACAAGTTCTGATATCTTTGAAAAAGTCAAAAACCTAGTCTATCTCATTCTCAACTGTGGATGCCGGTTCAAGTCCGGCCAAACAAAAATAGGGTTTTAATTAAAACAGGGTGAAGTGCCAAAACAATTAATTTGATAACGCAAAAGGTGATGGCTTATTATCCATCACCTTGTTTCTAGCTGTTGAGACACATTGATTTTAAGCTTATTCGTCAGCGCCGTCTTCGCCTTCGTTTTCCCCATCAACATCGCCATCTGCCATATCTGCGACAAAATTGTCGAGCAGTTCAACGACGGCATCACCAGGGTTTTCAAAATCTTCGTCATCAAAATCATCGATGTCTTCAGCTTCTTCGTCGCTGTCCCAGCTGGCAGAAGCTTGATAACCTGTGCCATCGTCATCCAGCGCCAGACTAATGGTCAGCTCAATCTCACCTTCATCGCTGACTTCAAAATCATGTGCATCTAAATAAGTTTCAATGGCGGTTTGCAGTTCTTGCGCGTCGATATCTTTATCGCCCACTGAAACTTCTAAATTAACGCTGACCGAAGGATTATCAGCTAAAGCAGGAGCACCCGCAATAAAAGCCAAAGACACAAAAGCCGACAGAGCCAGACCCAAAACGCGATGTTTCATGATTCAGTTTCTCCTGTTTATTAATATCAACTCAAGCTTATAAATTACATTTAATTAAAATAGACAAACTTAGCTAAACTACTTGCAATAAAAAGAGCGCCCGTTATTCTGACGAACGCTCTTTTAGAGACACAGAATCTGTGTCTGTTTATTCGTCGCCGTCGTCATCACCACCATCACGGCTGTTCATATCTTCAACAAAGGCGTCCAGCAGGCCAACAATACCTTCACCCAGTGAAGAAGCTTCAATGTCGAGGTCCTGGGTTTCTTCAGATTCAGGATCTTCATCCCAATCCATCACAACCGCAAAGCCTTCGCCATCATCATCAACGGCAATGCCAATATCCAGGGTGACTTCACCGTCTTCAGATACTTCAATGTCATGTGCTTCAAGATAAGCAGCAATGGCTTCTTCAATTTCAGAGGCATCAACATCTTCGTCACCTACGCTGGCGCCAACGTTAATATTAACTGTCGGAGCTGCAAAAGCAGGGGCAGCAGAGATCAGCGCAAAAGAAACCAGTGCAGACAGAACCAGACCAAATTGACGATTTTTAACCATAACGAAAATACTCCTCAAGATTGTATAAATAGATTTGTTTTAGGGAAGCCTGATGACTGAAAAACGTTGTCTAAGTTGCCTCTGACGCCGTTTTCCTTGCTTGTACGGTTAAGACAAACACCCCCTAAAGAGTGTTCAAAGATTTTTAAAATTTTTTTCAAAAAAATGTTCACTTAAGCAAGCCCTATCAGCCGTAACCCTGTTAACATCAGCCTTTAAGCCCCAGCAAAAATTTTTCGCTCAGCCTGAACTTTTTTTACCCTGCACCGTCGCATCTTTAATTTTAGTGACAAAAATCACATTTTAAGAACCCTAGCAGGCGGCCCGTAGCTAAGAACTCACTACTCAAAACCCACCACCCAAGTGTTATCCTGATGCAGATCTCAGACATGGCGGGAAGCGATGAAAACCTGGCAACTGACTCTGCTGACTCTTTTAACAGCTGCAATCGCCCAGCAGGCTAGACCTTTACAGGCCGCTGAATGTGGCGACACCAACGTAATTTATAATCTCTTTGATCAGAGCATTGAAGAAATGCTCGCAAACGGTGAAGGCACCCTGGGTCCACGCCGCTTGGTCACGGATCAGACCAGTCATATGATTAGTACGACTTCGCGCCGGATGATTCAGGCCACAGCGTCTGATCTGGACCAGCTCAATTTAGTGGTCGAAAAGATGCAGGGCACACCCAGCGGGGGTGAGACGGCTTTTATTGTCTGCAAAACCGACGAGGCGGGCAAAACCACCAAGCTTGATGAGTTTAAGTTTCCGGGTGGCCAAAGCAATCAGGGCAAACGGATTAACAAGTCTTATTCAGGCCTGCAGAATCAGCGTTTGTCCGTCAGGCTGCAGGGCTTAAGCGCATTTGGTCAGGCTCGGTTTAGACTTGACCTGCAGCGCCCTGGTGGTGAAGGCGCGCTCTGGCAGCCTGATAAACAGGCCCCAGTTGGTCCGGTTAAGGGTTTTGCGGATTTACATGTACATCAGGCTGCCAGCCTGGCTTTTTCAGGCGGCTGGTATTGGGGTTCTCATCGCGAAGGGCCTTTAAGTGAGCGCCTGCCGGCCTGCCATGGGGATGAACACGCTACCTTTCCAGCGATTGGGGGTTTATTGGCGCCGCATACTCATCTGACTCAGGGTGCGCCGGACTTTAAACAATGGCCCGCCTGGAACGATATTAAACATCAGCAGGTCAGTGCCGAATGGCTTAAAGCCGCTCATGACAAAGGTTTTAATTTGATGGTCGCGTCAGTTGTGAATAATCAGTGGCTGTCGGCCGCGCTGATTGCTTCTGGCAATTATGATGACAAGCTCTCTCCTTCGGATATGGAATCTGCCAAGCGCCAGATTTTGTCCTTACAACAGATGGACGCCGCCAGCGACTGGTACACCATTGTGCGTGACCCCTGGGAAGCCCGTCGCGCGATTGCCCGCGGGGAGTTGGCGGTGATGCTGGCGGTGGAAGTCAGCGATCTGATGCCACCGGCTGATGGGCCCTGGCGCCAGCAATTACATGACCTTTATCATATGGGTGTGCGCTCGATTCAGATTGCCCATCAGACCAATAATCGCTTTAGTGGCGCGGCTTATCATCGCGATATTTTTCAGGTTTTAAGCCAGGTTAAACATCGCTTTGACAAACAGGCAGAATTTGCCTCTGACCCGGATGGCGTGCATAACGCCATTGGCTTAAGCGCTGAAGGTTATGAACTCTTAGATGAGATGATTCGCCTCAATATGCAGATTGATCTGGCCCATTTACCTTTAAAAACCCAGCAGCAGATTTACCAGCATGTGGCGAAAAAACACAAGTATTACCCGCTGTTTAACTCCCATACCCGGATGGATCCGCTGCTGCGCAATCAAGAGAAAAAGTTTTTAAAAGAGTTTGTCACCACCCCTGAAACCCTCGCATATGTCCGCGAAACCGGTGGTGTCTTAGGTCTGCGCACGGGTGAAGACCCGATGCTGGCTTATCAGGGCACGGGTAAAAACCCTGTAATCGCGAATAATTGCGATGGCTCAATCAAATCCTGGCTGCAGTTTTATCAATACGCTGACGACCGCGGCGTCAATTTAGCTTTTGCCTCGGACTTTAATGGCTTTATTACCCAGATGGCCCCTCGTTTTGGCCCAGAGGCCTGCGCGAACGCAATGGACTCCCAGACTCGCGCCGAGCAGGCTCAAGCCCAAGGTCCACGAGATATAAACGCATCTGAAGCCCTGCAGGAATTTGACGAAAAAGGCTTAGCCCATGTAGGTCTGCTACCCGCTGTGATTGAAGATATGAAGCGCCTGGGTGCTGATACTCAAAACATTGAAAGCTCAGCAGAGCGCTTTTTAAAGATGTGGGAACGCAGCTATGACCCCAATCGCAAACCAATTAACTGGCAAGGCTAAAATATCCTCAACTAAAGCTCAAGCACGAGAAATAGAAAATCCGCTCCTGCTGACCATCCATTTATAAACCCACACACTTAGGCCTAAATATCCGTTGGCCCTGAGCAAGCGTCGCGGGTCGAAAGGTGGAGTTAAAACCAAACTCTGAGCTGTTGCGCTGACATACTGTTGCCCAACGTCATTCTGTCATGCTGAACCTGTTTTAGCATCCACCGTCCAGACTCACTTGAGAGGGTTTACAGATTTTTTCTTGAGGGTATAATCAGAAAATAGCTTGTCCTGTCAGGCTTTTATGCCGCAGATGAATCTCAGTCAGCCTCAGCCTTAGAAGATTGGACGAGAGGATTGATGACCTTTAGGTACGAATAAGCACGAATCGGTACGAATAGGTACAAAAGACCGCTTGCTAAGCTCGCTTAAGGACTGAAGACTTTAAAAAGGATGCCGCCACCCACCACGTTTTTGTATATTTGTTTTTTGTCTTCTCTCTTAAAGTCCTCTTGTCCTATGTCCATTAGTCCATTCGTCCTCCCTCATGCTATTCTGTCAGCGAGAAAACGCGAGGCCATCAGATTATGTCCACCCTGACCGATATGCAGACGATTCGTTCTTCGATTCAGACTCGTTCCCAGGCTTTTAAAGACAATCAGCTGAAGATGCAGGGCCTAAGTGCGCTGCTACAGGAATATCTGGCCCAGAGCCGCTTTCAGGGTGAAGAGAAGTATCTGGAGCGCCATCGCAAAGCCGGCAAGCTGACAGCCCGTGAGCGCGTTGAACTGCTGCTTGATCCTGATTCGCCTTTTTTGGAGCTGATGCCGATGGCAGGCTGGGGCCAAAAAGGGATTTCGCCTGGGGCTTCGATGATTGCCGGAATTGGCCTGGTGAGTGGGCTCGAAACGCTGATTAATGCTTCAGTGCCCACCATTAAAGGCGGGGCGATGAATGAGTACACCGTACTCAAAGGCCAGCGCCTGGACGTGATTGCGATGGAAAATCGTTTGCCGATGGTCTATTTGATTGAATCAGCTGGAGCTGATCTGACCAATCAATCGAAGATTTTTAATCCAGGTGGGGCAGCGTTTCGTGAATTAGCCCGACGCTCTAAAGCTGGGATTCCGAGTCTGTCAGTGGTGTTTGGCTCTTGTACAGCAGGTGGGGCGTATATTCCCGGCATGTCGGATTATGTCGTGATGGTCGAAAAACAGGCTCAGGCTTATCTGGCAGGCCCACCGCTGGTCAGAATGGCCACCGGTGAAGTGGCGGATGACGAAGCTTTAGGCGGTGCCGAAATGCATAGCCGCACGTCGGGTTTATCTGACTATCTGGCCCGTGATGAATATGATGCGATCCGCCAGGCCCGTGAGCTGATGGCCCGCCTGGGTACTCGCTCTATGCCTGATTTTAAAACCATTGATGAACCGCTCTATGACCCCCAGGAGCTGCTGGGGATTGTTTCAGCTGATGTGCGCGTGCCCTTTGATGCCCGTGAAGTGATTGCCCGATTGGTGGATGGCTCACGCTTTACTGAGTTTAAGCCCGTATATGGCGCCAC
>CAJYHH010000453.1 GCA_913773825.1 Candidatus Sericytochromatia bacterium
AACAACGGCCCATCACCTCTATCTCGACAAAGACATGCAGGCAGCCCGCCTGGTCTTGTCTGCTGATGGCCACGTTCAGGGGGCGCTTCAGATGGGGTCAAGCTTTAAGCTGGCCCAGGCCAACAGCGTGCTGTCGATGTTTCAAATCCCCGATATTGCCAAAGGGCTTTACAGCCAGTTTTTGCCTAACTTCAACCTGATTCAGGATCCCACCGGTGGCTTGCTGACCAATGCTGCGGGCTCGATTATGAGCCAGTTTAGCGATAATCTTAAGATTGCTGTAGGCGCGTCGACACCGACTACGCCAGAGGTTTCAAAACGCATCAGCCAGATTCAGCTGAGCGAGCAGCAATTAAGCGCCCTGGCCGAAGATAACAGAGGCAATCTGTTACTGGCGATTGCGGGCCGCTGGAAGCCGAGCAATCCGCTGCTTGAAACCCTGGCCGGTGGCAAAATGAGCCTTGAAGTGCTCTTTCAGAACCTCAAGGCTTACAACGCCAAGGCCACATTTGGTCAGAATAACTATGAGCTTATGGGCACCATCGCTGATATCAAGCTGGTCAACAGCTTTACGTTAAACGTGGAGCTGAAAAACGCGGCGCGCAGTCTTAACTTTGATATCGCCATCAGCAACGCCAACAAGCTGACGGTGACGCTTAAACAAGCCAGCGGCGTGCAGGAACTGATCCCGCTGGTGGGCCAGGAGTTTGAGCTCAGCCGGATTCGCTAACGCGTTTTTGCTGACAAGCCGGGCCGCTACCCAACTACGGGCCCGCTTGAATGCTTTTTATTTTTTTATTTTCTCACCCAGGGCAGGAATCTCAGTCAGGCCATCTCTTGAGATTCCTGCCCTAGGTATTGATCTGATGGAGTACTTGATCCGGCGTAATTGCTTCGCAACTCAAAAGCCCTCACCTGTTTTTATTCGCTTTTGCGCTTGCAAATTCAGATATAATGGCTCAAGTTTTTAAGCTATGAGGCGTTCTGAATGGCGAATGAGCATGACGGTTTAAAAATAGATTCACGGATCATCCCCTTTCCAAACTCCATCAGCCCCGAGGCGCAGGCGGTTTTACGCAGTCTGGTCAATCAGGATGGCGTTCCGATTTATTCCCTCTACACAACGCCCGATGCTGAAGATCTTGAGGCCTGGCGTCTGTTTAAGATCGCCGCTGATCAACAGAATGAAGCCAGGGCTGATGCGCTTGAGCCGTCGCTCCAGGCCACGGCAGAAACCCTTAAGCTGGGTGAGGCCACCGTTTACCTGGCAAGGCCTGCAGAGCCTGCTAAAAGCGATTGTGCCGTGATGGACCTGCATGGTGGTGCATTAGTTGTCGGGGGTGGCAAAGCCTGCCGCAACGCCGCGCGGGTCAGAGCTGAGCAGCACGGCGTGCCCTGTTACGGTGTCGATTATCGCATGCCGCCGGATTTTCCCTATCCCGCTGCTCTGGATGACTGTCTGACGACTTATCGTCATATGCTGGAACAATATGCAGCTGCTAAAATTGTGATCTGTGGTCGCTCAGCTGGGGGCAATCTGGCGGCAGCGACCTTGCTGCGCGCCCGTGACGAAGGCCTGCCGATGCCAGCAGGCTTGGTTTTACTCTCACCAGAGGTTGATTTAACTGAATCAGGCGATAGCTTTGCGGTAAATCGTCTGGTCGATGTGGTGCTGCCAGACTCCTTGATGCCAAACAATTTACTCTATGCCGCTGGAGCTGATCTGACACATCCTTATTTGTCGCCATTGTTTGGCAAGCTTGAAGGCTTTCCCCCCACGCTTCTGCAGTGCGGAACCCGCGATTTGTTTTTGTCAAATACCGTCCGAATGCATCGTGCCCTGCGCGCGGCTGGTGTCAATGCAGAACTCCATGTGTTTGAGGCCATGCCCCACGGCGGGTTTATGGGCAAAACGCCAGAAGATCGCGAGCTTGAGCGAGAGGTCAATACCTTTGTCTCAAAGCAGCTACAGCTGAACGAGGTTTGAGCGCTTTTTGAAAGCTGGGGCAAAGGAGAGCGTAGACTTTGCCACAACAAACTGATTAACAATTAACCGCATGAATCAAACAGCGCCTTCATAGTCGATGATCCAGTCCGGGCGTTGGGCTTTGAGTTGATCTGTCAGGGCTTTGAGCTCACGGCCTTTTTCGATCAGTTCAAGCTTTTTGAGCTGTGGATACTGGGTTAGTTTTTGAATTTCAGCAGCCGTAATCTGTGTTTGGTAGAGGCACAGCGTTTCAATGTTTTTGAAGTTGTTGTTAGCCTGAAGCTGTTCAAAAACTGAATCATCAATGGCATCACCTGAAAGAAACAGACGTGGCGATGCAGGCCATTTGCTCAGGTCTTCAAGGCTCTTAATCGGAAAAAAGAAATACTCGTTTGCGACCTGAGTGGTTTGTTGAAAAAAATCACCGTTGAGAATGAGTGTTGCTAAAGCCTGATCTTCAGTGAGTTTGAGTTCCAGACTAAAATGATCCGTCATATCAAGCTTAAGATGTTGAAGTTGTCCAGATGCGTAACAGGTCGCGTATTCCTGAAAATGTTCACGCATGCGGCTGTAATCGCTCAGTGTACCGTCGGAGAGCCAGTTAACGCTTTGAAGGGATTCTCCGGCTGTTAGCAAGGACTGGCCATAACAATAATTGCCGTCAAAGCTGTAGGCCAGACCGCTGAAGGGCTTGCCCTGATAAGCCAGGGGCTCTTCATAATCATCATGCCAAGGCGTCAGGCTCTCATCGCGAAGTTTGGGTAACATGGCCGGGACTCTGAAATAAGTGTCCTGATACGGCCCAACGCTGCGTCCATTTTGATAGCTTTCAATTTTGCTGACAGTATCGCCTGAAAGCGTATAAGCGATGCCCTCAAAGGGCTGGCCCTGATAAAAAGCCTGATCATGGTGAACATCCAGGGCATCGATGATCAGTCTGAGTTGTGGCATGGTTTGTTTATCCTTGTTATTACCCGGCTGGCCTGTTTTTTCAATATAGCTCATAAAATTAAGGGCATCAGACTAAACAATCTGATGCCCTTAAAAGTAGAAAGACAGTGAAGCTTTATTTAGCCGCTGCAGCGCGCTGTTCTTGCAGCATGCCCCAGTTCATAAACGGTGCGCCTTCGTTGCGCTGCTCCATGCTGATACAGTCATTGACTGGACAGACCAGTTCACAGAGATTACAGCCGACACACTCCTCTTCGATGATCTCGTACTTCTTGACGTCTTTGGCTTTGAAGTAGCTGATCGCCTGATGCGAAGCGTCTTCGCAGGCAATATAGCAAAGTCCACATTTGACACATTTATCCTGGTCAATATGGGCGACGACTTTATAATTCAGGTCAAGCGCACCCCAGTCCCGGACGTGATTAAGTGACTTGCCAATAAAGTCATCCAGGGTATTAAAGCCTTTTTCTTCCATCCAGTTCTGCAGCCCGTCAATCATGTCTTCGACAATTCGAAAACCATGATTCATAACTGCGGTACAGACCTGAACATTGCTGGCGCCCAGCAGCATAAACTCAACGGCGTCCTGCCAGGTTGAGACGCCCCCAATGCCAGAAATCGGGAAGCCGCGCAGGTCACGATGATTGGCAATCGCTGAGACCATGTTTAAAGCAATCGGCTTAACCGCTGGGCCGCAGTAGCCCCCGTGAGACGAGCCATCGCCCACAATCGGACGGGGCACAAAGGTATCGAGATCAATGCCGGTGATGCTGTTAATCGTGTTAATCAGACTCACCGCGTGGGCACCTGATTTTTTGGCGGCTAACGCTGGATAGACCACATCACTGATATTGGGCGTCAGTTTGACAATCACCGGACGGGTCGCGGCTTCAACGGCCCATTCAGCGATTTGGCAGACATATTCAGGGACTTGCCCGACCGCTGCCCCCATGCCGCGCTCAGACATGCCGTGCGGGCAGCCAAAGTTGAGCTCAAAGCCATCAGCACCGGCTTCTTCGCAGCGTTTGACCATGTCGTGCCAGACTTCGCGTTTAGATTCCACCATCAGCGAAGCAATCACCACCCGGTCGGGCCAGTGTTTTTTGACTGAGGCAATTTCTTTGAGATTGACTTCAATCGGCCGGTCAGAAATTAGCTCGATATTATTCAGGCCCGCCATGCGTTTGCCTCTAAAATCAATGCTGGAATACCGCGACGAGACATTGACAATTGGCTCACCGATTGTCTTCCAGACTACGCCGCCCCAGCCGGCTTCAAAGGCGCGCTCAACGTTATATTGTTTGTCGGTTGGCGGGGCAGATGCCAGCCAAAAAGGATTGGGAGATTTAATGCCAAGGAAATTGCTTGAGATATCGGGTCTGGCCATCTTATTGCTCTGCCTCTCCAAAGATCATCTTGTGAATGCCAAATGCTGCCGCGCGGCCATCTGCCACTGCGTTAACCGTTTCTTTGCCGCCGTTGATACAATCGCCGCCTGCAAAGAGTTTGGTAACCGAAGTCTGGAACGTTTCAGGGTCAACCACCACCCGTCCCCATTTGGTCTCAAGCCCCTGAACATCGCTTAAAATGCCTTCATAGGCTTTTTGGCCCAGCGATTTAATCACCATGTCAACAGGCAGCAAAAACTCGGAGCCTTCAACCACACTCGGACTGCGGCGGCCAGAGGCATCCGGCTCGCCCAGCGCCATCTTGACGCATTCTAAGCCCGTAACATGGGTGTCGCCCAGGACGCGCACCGGATGCGTCTGCCACAAAAACTCACAGGCGTCATCAAGGGCCAAGCCGTATTCATAGTCATTGGCAGGCATTTCGGTTTGCGTGCGGCGGTAGATGATATACACTTTTTCGGCCCCCAGACGTTTGGCCTGGGTGGCGGCGTCAATCGCGGTATTGCCTGCGCCAACCACCGCAACCGTTTTGCCAATCGGGACTGAATACGGATCCACGCGCAGCTCTTCAATAAACTCAATGGCGTCATGAACCCCTTCTAAGTTTTCACCCGGAATATTAAGTTTGGGCGTCATGCCCAGACCCATACCCATATACACAGCGTCATAGTCGTTTAAAAGCTGGTCCACCGTGACGTCTTTGCCAATCCAGGTGCCAAACTGAATCTCTACACCACCTAAGCTCATGATGTAATCAATTTCTTTGCCAACAAACTCATTGTCGATTTTATAAGCGGCTAAGCCGTAAAGATTAAGGCCACCGGCTTTTTCTTTGCCTTCAAAGACCGTCACGCGATAACCTAACATTGCCAGGCGATGGGCGCAGCTTAAGCCAGAGGGCCCAGCGCCAATGACGGCCACTTTTTTGCCGTTGTCGGGCTCCCGTTCAAAGACCTGGGTGCCGCGGTCAAACAGCCAGTCGGTGGCAAAGCGCTGTAAACGGCCAATATCAATCGGTTCCGCTTCGGGAATCTGGTTATAGACACAAGCACCTTCACACAGGATATCCACCGGGCAAACCCGTGCGCAGGTGCCGCCCATAATATTCGACTCAAGAATGACCCTGGCAGAGCCCTTAAAGTTTTCGGTGGCAATTTTTTTAATAAAGGTCGGAATATCAATCGCGGTCGGGCAGGCAGCAATACAGGGAGCGTCGTAGCAGTACAGGCAGCGGTTGGCTTCTGCCA
>CAJYHH010000454.1 GCA_913773825.1 Candidatus Sericytochromatia bacterium
CGCAGCTTTGCTTTTGCTGGAAGCCGCGGCTCGTTTACGGCCTGAGCTCAAGCTGAATATGGCTTTGTCAGTTGGTGGCACCCAATGGATTCAAGCTGAGAACCCTGAAGCTGTAGACTGGATGGCCCTCAAAGCTGAGCTAGAGCCTTTGCTGCAAAACCTGATTACTCAGGAGCTGCCCTTTCGTCAAGAAATCTGGTCCGTCGAAGAAGCCATGCTTTATTTTGAAGAAGCAGGCCGCTTAGATGGACTGGAGCTATTAAGCACCTCTGCACAGAGCACGGTGGCTTTAGCCAGTTGTGGCCAGTATTATGCTCTGGCTTCAAGCCCCTTGGTCCCCCATGCTGGTTATCTTGACGGCTTAGAGATTCAAACGGCCACAACCGGACTGGTGCTGACTATTATTCCTGGTGGGCCTTCATTAGAAGCGCTTGAAGCGTATGCCGGAGCGGTCAAAAGCCATAATCGCTGGCTGCAGTCGATGGGGGTTCAGAGTGTGGGGCATCTCAACCGACTGGCGATTCAGGGTGAAGTGGGCCGGCTGATTCAGGTGGCTGAAGGCTTTCATGAGAAGCGCATTGGCCAGATTGCTGATCAGATTAGTGAGCGGGGGGCACGGGTGATCTGTATTGCCGGGCCGTCGTCATCTGGCAAAACGACGTTTATACGCCGCTTGTCGATTCAGCTTTTAGTTAACGGTCTTAATCCTGTGGCGGTCTCACTGGATGATTATTATCTCGAGCGAGATCAGATTCCTCTTGATGAACAGGGCGAATATGATCTGGAAGCTTTGACAGCTCTGAATTTACCTTTGCTGCAAAGTCATATCTCTCAGTTGATGCAGGGTGAGCAGGTTGCCACTGCCCGTTATGATTTTGCTGCTGCCAGGAGCCTGCCAGAAGGTGGGCCAGTGCTGACTTTAGGGCAACAAGACGTGTTGTTACTAGAAGGTATTCATGGTTTAAACCCTGCTTTATTTGCGGCTGAAGCGGATCTCGGCCAGGTGTTTAAAATTTTTATTCAGCCCATGAGCGCATTAGCAATTGATGAACTGGCCCGGATCAACCCGTCTGATTTACGGCTGCTGCGCAGAATTATTCGAGACCGTCATGGCCGCGCTACTTTAGCTGCAGATAATATTATGCGCTGGTCCAGCGTCAGAGCCGGTGAGCAGCGCTGGATTTTCCCATTTGTCGATCAGGCAGATGAGATTTTTGATTCATCGCTTGTGTATGAGTTACTGGTTTTAAAAGTTTATGCTGAACGCTATTTACTAGAAGTCCCTCGCAATCATGCGGCTTACGCGACGGCTCATCGTTTACATCAGATGGTTCAGCCCTTTGTGGCGCTATACCCGGATCATGTTCCCCAGAACTCACTGTTGCGGGAATTTATTAGCTCAGTTTAAGCGCTGTCAGGGTGGCTAAAAACAGACCGATCCCGCTGACTGCAAAGGCACCCAGCGGGCCATAAGTATCTAATGCCAGTCCGCCCAGCGCAGCCCCTAAGGTGATCGCCAGCTGAAAAGCTGCAACGTTTAAACCGCCGCCGGTTTCCGCTTGATCGGGTACGGTGCGGGTGACCCAGGTGGACCAGGCTACAGGTGCTAGCGCAAAAGCAAATCCCCATAAGGCAATCAGCGCGCTTGTCAGCCAGAGCTGGTTGCCCCATAACAAGAGCCCAGCCGCCAGCAAGCTCATACACAAGGGTGCCGCAATCA
>CAJYHH010000455.1 GCA_913773825.1 Candidatus Sericytochromatia bacterium
CCACCACGGTCACCGCCACGATCTCCACGATCGCTGCGCTCACGTCCGGGTTCATAACCCGCGGGAGCCATGGCTGACTCGGGAACTTCTACTTCCTGGTCAAGGACCAGATTGACGCGACCCTGAGAGTCGATTTCATCAACTTTGACCTTGATGACATCGCCCATCGAGAACACGTCTTCAATATGGCGAGGACGTCCAGGCACTTTTGAGATGTGCAGCAAGCCGTCTGTGTTAGGCAGAACTTCGATAAAAGCACCAAAAGTGGTCAAGCGGACAACGCGACCGTCATAGGTCTTACCCACTTCAGCTTCTTCTGTCAGCGACAGAATCCACTTTTTAGCAGCGTCAGCTGACTCCTGATCAGGCGTCACGATAAAGACAATGCCACTGTCTTCGATGTCGATCTTAACGCCAGTGGCTTCGACGATCTGCTTGATCATCTTGCCACCAGGCCCAATAACCGCACCGATTTTTTCGGGATTGATCTGCATCGTGATGATGCGAGGAGCAAACTGGGACAGTTCTTCACGAGGTTGAGTGATGGTTTCACGCATTTTAGACAAAATGTGCAGACGACCGTCACGAGCCTGGGACAGTGCTTTGCGCAGAATACCCATGTCGAGACCATCAATCTTGATGTCCATCTGCAGAGCGGTGATGCCTTCTTCAGTACCGGTGACTTTGAAATCCATGTCGCCGAGATGATCTTCGACGCCGAGAATATCGGTCAGGACTTCATATTTGTCGCCTTCTTTAATCAGGCCCATTGCCACGCCGCCGACCATATCTTTGATCGGCACGCCAGCGTCCATCAGCGTCAGGGTGCTGGCGCAAGTGCTGGCCATTGAAGTTGAGCCGTTAGAGCTCATGATTTCTGAAACTACGCGGATGGCATAGGGAAATTCTTCTTCGCTGGGCAGAACCGGCAGCAGAGCACGCTCAGCCAGGTTACCGTGACCAATTTCACGACGGCCAGGGCTACGCAGACCACGCGCTTCGCCGACAGAGTAAGGCGGGAAGTTGTAGTGATGCAAATAGCGCTTGCTGGTTTCAGGATCGGTGTTATCGAGCATCTGAGCATCGCTCATCGAACCCAAGGTTGTCAGAGAAATAGCCTGAGTGGTGCCACGAACAAACAGACCCGATCCGTGAGTACGGGGAACAAAGCCCACTTCGCTGAAAATCGGTCGTACTTCTTCAGGGGTACGGCCATCAACGCGGCGACGATCGTTAAGGATCGCTTCACGCATAATGCGTTTTTCAAGCTTGTAGAAACAGTTTCCAAGATCTTTACTGCGCTCAGAGATAACCTGAGCCAGTTCGCTGTCAGCTTCAAGCGCAGCGATTTTTTCTTCAACGCTCTTGCGCACTTCGCGTAATTTTTCATCACGCTCAGTTTTATCTGCAATTTTCATCGCGTCAGTCAAAGCAGCCTCAGCTTCACCTTTGACAAAGTCCATGATGCGCTCGTCGGGCTGATAAGCCACAACATCCATCTTGGGCTGACCGATTTTTTCACGCCAGGCTTTGAGCTGCTGACAGATCTTGACGATTTCAGCATGAGCCATTTCAATTGCTTCAAGCATTTTTTCTTCGCTGAGCATTTTCGAACCGGCTTCGACCATGTTGATCGAATCTTCGGTACCAGCCACGATCAGATCCAGTTCACCAGCTTCGATTTCCTGGAAGGTGGGGTTGATAATCCATTCGCCATCGACTAAACCAATACGCACACCGGCAGTTGGACCTTCGAAGGGAATATTAGACAAAGTCAGCGCAGCAGACGCGCCAATCATGCCCAGGATATCGGGTTTAAATTCCTGATCGCTGGACAGCACATGCGCAATGACATGAACTTCATTGCGGAAGCCATCAGCAAAGAGAGGACGAATCTGGCGGTCAATGACGCGGGCCGACAGAATAGCGGATTCTGAAGGGCGACCTTCACGGCGGATAAAACCACCGGGGATACGGCCGACAGCGTACATTTTGCTTTCAAAATCGACAGTCAAAGGGAAAAAGTCGAGCTGTTTGGGCTCGCGAGAAGCCGTAGCCGCGGCAAAGACCATGGTATCGCCTGAGCGAACGATAACTGCGGCATTGGCCTGGGGTGCAATCACACCAGTTTCAATGCGGATCTGGTCACGACCGACCTGGAACTCCAGAACTTCCGGCTGGGTATTCAGCTGGGTGCTTGTCATGAAGCCTACCGGGCGCTGATCTTAGCGTCTTCGCGTTTGAGGCTCAGACGTTCGATGATAGATGCATAACGCTCAGGGCTGGACTTGCTCAGGTAGCGCAGCAGCTTACGACGCTGGCCAACCATTTTGATCAGACCACGGCGAGTTGCGTAGTCTTTTTTGTGTTCGTTGAGATGCACGGTCAGATCCTGAATACGAGCGGTAAGCATAGCTACCTGGACGTCGGCAGAGCCGGTATCGTTGTCATGGACGTGGAATTCGCCGAGAATCTGATCCTTTTTTTCTTTGGTCAGAGCCATTTTGGATTGACTAACCTCTTTATATATTCTTTCTGTCTTGACTTTGCTAGCTTCTGATCTGTTGATCAAGGCCTAGGTTTGACTAGGGCGGAAGCATGAGTGACGCGTGGCGCCGGCGCGGAACCGACCTTGGACTCAAGGGTGCGTGGAGCGCGGAGCGCCGGACACGTTGAATCTCGCCATTTCTATTTAATACACGTTTTAAGTCTATGGTATTGTATCAGGCTCCTGTGATGGTCACAAGGGCAATCAGCCCTTACAAACTCTATAACTTTTAATTTTGGCTTAAACGCGATATAATACAAAGCTAACAGCGCCCTCTAAGCTAATGCCCGTCTGAGTAAGGCTCCTTATATAACGATATATAACGATTACGCTCTGGTAGCGTCCGTTAGTTATTCCTTAGACCTGGTAATGATGAATCGGCCCTGTTAAAAGCCCGCAATCTCGATAGAGGACAACCATGCATACTGCTTATTCGCTTGAGACGATTTTTGAACCCGCCCGTAAAGCCGCTGAAAGCCTGATCGCTCAAACCGGCATCCGTCCCGAATGTGCCATTGTTCTGGGTTCAGGAATTGAAATTTTTGAAGATCTTGAAGACACGCAGGTTTTGCCTTTTTCAGCCATTGAAGGTTTTCCGGCAGCCTCTGTTAAAGGCCATAAAGGTGAACTGACGCTTGGCAAACACCAGGGTAAACCAATCGCCATCTTTCGCGGACGCTTACATCGCTATGAAGGACATCCCTGGCGCAATGTGGTTTTTCCGATCACATTAATGCATGCATTAGGCGTTAAACACGTTGTCATGACCAACTCTGCTGGCGGCATTCATCATTATCTGACCCCAGGGGATCTGGTTTTGATCCGCGATCATATTTATTTTCAGCCCACTTCAGAAGAAGAGCGAGCTTTTCTTTATCTTCAGGGCGGCCCTCGTCAGCTGTTTAACTATAAACCCGAAACGCTTGCCATGGCGATTGATGCCGCTTTAGAGGCGGGCGTGGCCATTAAACACGGCACTTATGCAGGCCTGATTGGTCCAACTTATGAAACGCCAGCCGAACTGAAGCTGTTTGGCAAAGCTGGCGCAGATGTGGTTGGAATGTCAACTGTTCCAGAAGCGATGTGGGCTCAGGCATTAAATATGAATGTTGTCTGCATTTCCTGCGTGACCAACGTTACCCATAATATTGCGGCTCTGGCTCAGACTTCTCATGAAGAAGTAGTTGAAGTTGCTCAACGTTCTTCGCAGAATCTTGAAAATCTCTTAAAAGCCCTGCTTAAACGGCTGCCCTAAATTTAAAATTTTTTTAAGTAAATTGATTACGACTTAGCATGAACTCAACCCCGCCCCCTGCAAATTCCCAGCTACAAGCTCTGGCAAGTGATCTAGCCAGAAAACAGTCGCTAGTGGTGATAACGGGCGCGGGGATTTCTGCTGAAAGCGGCATTTCAACCTTTCGTGGAATTGATGGCTACTGGGCCCGGTTTAATCCCCAAGAACTCGCTTCACCTGAGGGCTTTGCCCGTGATCCTGAACTGGTCTGGCGCTGGTACGATGAACGTCGTCGCCAGATTTTAACAGCCCAGCCCAATCCGGGCCATCGCGCCATTGCAGAACTTGAAAAACACTTTCCTGAGTTTTTATTGATCACTCAGAACGTAGACGGTCTACATGCCCAAGCTTCCTCAAAAAAGCTGATTGAAATTCACGGCAGCATCTGGCGTGTCAGATGTATGCGCTCAGGTCAAGAGTGGGAAAACCGTGAAGTCTATGAACAATTTCCAGTTAAATGTCGCTGTGGCGCTCTGCTCAGACCCGCTGTGCTGTGGTTTGGCGAAAGTTACCAGCCGAGTCTGATCTCACGTGCTCAAAAAGCAGTCAACTCAGCTGAAGCAGTATTAGTGATAGGTACATCAGGCCAGGTCTGGATTGTTTCAGGACTATTGGCTCAAGCCCGTCAGAATGCTTTAACAGCTGAATTTAACCTTGAGCAGACCGAAACCAGTCACAGCGTTAACTATCTGATTCTTGGCCCCAGCGGCCAGACCCTACCTCAACTGTTATCTGAACTCACTCAGCTTTCTCCTTGAATCTGCAATCTAAACAGGAGTCTTTTTAAATATGCACGTTCATCCCTGGCATGGAATCACCCCCGGCGAAGCAGCCCCTGATTTTGTGAACGCCATGATCGAAATTCCACGCGGCTCTAAAGCCAAGTATGAAATCGATAAACAGACCGGTTATCTTAAGCTCGACCGTGTGCTCTATTCATCTGTTCACTATCCAGCTAACTACGGTTTTATTCCTCAGACCTACTGCGATGATAAAGATCCCTTAGATATTCTAGTTCTGTGTTCATTAGAAATTCAGCCGATGTGTCTGGTTGAAGCCAAAGTCATTGGCGTGATGCATATGCAGGACAACCAGGAAAGTGACGATAAAATTATTGCTGTGGCCCGTTATGATATGTCAGTAAATCACATCGATGATATTAGTCAGTTAGGCCCGCATACCATGCTTGAGATCCAGCGGTTTTTTGAAGACTACAAAGCGCTTGAGCACAAAAAAGCAGTGGTGATTGAAAAGCTTCAGGGCCGCACAGAAGCGCTTGAAATCATTCGCCAGAGCATTGAAATGTATCAACAGCTTTTTCCGCTCAAACAGTGAAGTAAAGCGTTTACTAAGCAAAAGTTAAGAATTGGATAAACTCATCCTTTTGCTAACAAGTTGCGCAAAATGACTCCTAAAATCAAATTATGTTCCATTGAGTTGGACTTTTAGTTCGTAGGGAGTAATAGAGTCATGATCACATATCGTCAGGTTCGTCGTGTCGTTCTCACGTCAGTCGCTGCCGCTTCTATGTTTGCAAGCGTCGGCTGCAATCGCTTTGTAAACCCCACTACCCCCGATGCCAAGCCTTCGGCTGAACCTGGCGCGCCTGCAGCTCCCGGCGCACCGACGACTCCTCCTGCAACTCCGGGTACCCCCACTGATCCTGGCGCACCTGCAGCTCCTCCCGCTAATCCCCCTGCAAACCCGCCAGCCAATCCTCCCGCTAATCCCCCGGCTACTTCGCCGACGACTCCTGGTGCACCGACTGAGCCCCCACCGGCGCCGGTTACACCGCCAACCACGCCTGTTACCCCTCCTTCTAGCCCTGCTGTAGAAAAATTCTGGGCTCAGCTGGGTGAGTCTGGTTTTACAGATAAAGCAGCCGTTGCTTCTGAACTGCAAAAAACCGTTGCTTTAAAAATTACCGGCTGGGCCAAAGGCAAAGCTGAAACGCCTGATCTGAACGTTGAGCAGATGTTTATGGTTACCAAAGGGTTGTTTGCTTCTCCCCCAGCTGACCCCAAAGAATACGCCGGACGCAGCATGGCTTTTGCAACCGCTCCACCTGATGGCTGTGTGATGCTGGTTGACCTTAAAGCTTCACTGGAGAATAAAAATCTCTATGTGCTCAAATATGATCCTACCAGCAAACAAATTGTGGGCATCAACGAAAAAGATCTTGGCTACGATCCTGGCATCAGCGCCATGAGCTCAGTCCGTCGTCTGAATACCAGCGTTGAAGGCAAAATCTTCTTCTATGCTGAAGAAAACGGCAAGTTCCTGGATCCCGCTCGCTTTGTTCCCGTTCCGCCCGAAGTGCTCCAGCCGACACAGGCTGTTCAGGCCATGCGCGTTGGCACCACTTATCAGGCTCGCACGGCTTATCCCTATCGCCGCTAAAGTCTCAGGACTTTACTAGCGAACTCAATACAATTATTACTCTCTAAAACTCTACTTCCTACAAGCCGGCTCACCTGAGCCGGTTTTTTGTTGAGAATCAAGAGTCGTTAGCAAAAGTCGTCAGAAAAGGGCTTATAATAAGTCCTTCATTTCGCGGCTGAGCAGTTCGGTTTTAAGCCGGCGCTGTAAATTCGCTAAGGCAGCAGCCAGTTCAGGGTCCAGATTCAAGACCTGATCAAAG
>CAJYHH010000456.1 GCA_913773825.1 Candidatus Sericytochromatia bacterium
AAACTAAACTCAGGGCGCGAGTGGTCGGAATCCCCAGATGATACATTGCTTCGCTGCATAAAAACTCACGTACAGATGAGCGTAAAACAGCGCGCCCGTCAGCATGGCGCGAATAGGGGGTTGGCCCAGCGCCTTTGAGCTGAAGCTCCCAGCGTTTGCCCTGCTGATTTAAAACTTCGCCCAGGTACAGAGCACGGCCATCGCCAAGTTGACCGGCCCAATTGCCAAATTGATGCCCACCATATCGTGTGGCGTAACTCTGCATGCCGGGCCAGAGTTGGTTGCCGGCAAAGACTTCAGCAAAATCAGGGCTCTGAATATCTTCAGGGCTTAAACCCAGTTCAGAAGCCATTTCAGCCGACCAGGCCAGAAGTTTAGGGGCCGAGACGGGCGTGGCTTTTACATTGGACCAGATCGCTTGGCGGACCTGGCGGGTAGAAGGATGTTCGATTGGGTCGCCGGGTAATTCAGTAATCAATCGATTGTCAAATTGCAGCTGGGGCATGATCAGGCTTCCTATGAGGTTTGCCCCGATTATACGCCAGTTACTGACATTTCAGCAGCAGAAAGCGGCGGGCAAATCTGCCCGCCGCTTTTTAGACACAATGTCAGATTAAAAAATTAAGCCAGTTCCAGGGCAATTTTGCAGATCTTGCGATAGTTGGCTATCACTTCAGCCATCTGGCTAAGCTCTGCATCAATTGCTGCAATTTCAGTCTCGCTGAGTTTGTCACCCTGCAGCACTTTTTCCATGTTTTCAATCTGTTTGGCGGTCTGGATGATGTCCATTGCCGCACCGCGCTTGGTTGAAAGCTCAGAGAGCCGGTCATAAAGATGATCACTCTGTTCACGGGCATGTAAAAACTGGCCTAAACGCTGCATCGATGTTGGCAAGGTATCTTGAAACAGCTTATGGGCGCGATTGGCAATTTCACGCTGATCGTCTTTTTGATCGAGGTGAACTTCTTCAGAGCCTAGCGTCATCACTAAAGCGGAGCGCAGCTGTTTATCTGCTGAGACCCCTTCTTTCAGGTCTTCAGCCCAAGTCGGAACCTGACCCGCATGTGCCTGGAGCTCAAACCCAACGGCTGATTCCAGCAGTCCAGGATCCTGAGTGACTTCCAGGGTAGTGGGGCCATCGGTGATCTGTTGAATGTTTTCACCATGAAGCTGTTCAAGTTCTTCAAGGGTCAGACCTTGTAACTGATCCACGTCAGCATGGGCAAGCGGGGCATGATCGTTCATGTGAAAAGGGCTCCTTTAGGGTTGTGAGGGAGAACGAAGTCAAGCTTCGTTGTTAGGGGTGATGAGTTTAAGAAAAAAACAGTGTCTTCTCTTAAACCCGCCACCCATAACTGCGGGCGTAGCCCGCTTACTCTGTTCCGATTTTGAGAACGGCCATAAAGGCGTCTTGGGGGATTTCGACCCGGCCGACGTTCTTCATGCGCTTTTTACCGGCTTTTTGCTTTTCGAGCAGTTTGCGTTTACGGCTGATGTCTCCGCCGTAACACTTGGCCAGTACGTTTTTGCGAATCGCTTTAATTGTTTCGCGGCTGATAATTTTGGCACCAATGGCGGCCTGAATCGGGACTTCAAACTGCTGACGCGGAATAATTTCTCTGAGCTTGCTGGTCAGCTGTTTGCCGACAAACTGGGCTTTCTGTTTGGGCACAATCGTTGACAATGCATCCACGACTTCGCCGTTTAAGAGAATATCCAGCTTAACTAAGTCAGCTTCACGCATCCCGATCATTTCATAATCCAGTGAGGCATAACCTGAGCTGCGTGATTTAAGCTGGTCAAAGAAGTCTGCCATCATTTCGTTTAGCGGCAGTTCATAGACCAGGGTGACACGGGTTGGCGTGGGGTAATCCATGCTCATAAAAATGCCGCGGCGAGTCTGGGCTAAGTCCATCATCTGTCCCACGTAATCTTTTGGTGCAATGATCGTGACTTTAACATAAGGCTCTGCCATGTTTTCAATCTGATGGCCCGGCGGCAGCTTTTGCGGGTTATCAATTAAGACCACATCGCCGTCAGTGGTCATGACTTCATAGACCACGCTAGGCGCTGTCGCAATCAAGTCGAGATTGTACTCACGCTCTAAGCGCTCTTGAATGATCTCCATGTGCAGCAGGCCTAAAAAGCCGCAGCGGAAGCCAAAACCCAAGGCATTAGAGGTCTCAGGCTCGTATGACAGCGCAGCGTCGTTGAGCTGCAGTTTGCCAAAGGCTTCTTTGAGCTCTTCGTAGTCGTCGCTATCAACCGGGTAAAGACCGCAGAACACCATCGGCACAGCGGGGCGATAACCTGGTAAGGGTGCATCTGCAGGTTGTTTGACTAAGGTAATGGTGTCACCTACTCGGGCATCACCAATCACTTTAATTTCGGCGGAAAGATAGCCCGTTTCGCCAACGCTGAGCGTCTTGACCGGTTTACGCGTGGGCAGCAAGACCCCAAGCTCGGTGACGTCATAGTTGGCTTCGGTTGCCATAAAGCGAATTTTATCGCCTTGATTCAGGGTGCCCTGGAAGATACGGAAAATAACCACCGTACCGCGGTAAGGGTCATAAACCGAGTCAAAGATCAGCGCTTTTAACTGATCGTCGGGTTTGCCACGCGGTGGCGGAACACGGAACGAAATCGCTTCCAGCAGATCCTGAATCCCGATGCCCTGTTTAGCCGAACACAGAATGGCGTCATTGGGGTCTAGCCCCAGATCAGCGATCTGCTCTTTGGCGGCGTCAATATCAGCACTGGGCAAGTCAATTTTATTGATGACCGGAATAATTTCAAGGTCGTTTTCCAGCGCGAGATACAGGTTTGCAATGGTCTGGGCTTCAACACCCTGAGTGGCGTCAACAATCAGCAGTGCGCCTTCACATGCAGCCAGGCTGCGTGAAACTTCATAGTTAAAGTCCACGTGGCCTGGGGTGTCGATCAGGTTCAGGATATACGTATTGCCGTCGCTGGCTGGATAAGTCAGTCGAGCTGACTGGGATTTAATGGTAATCCCACGCTCGCGCTCAATATCGAGACTGTCGAGCACCTGCTCCACCATTTCACGCTGTGAAATAGAGCCCGTAAATTCAATCAATCGGTCGGCCAGCGTTGACTTGCCGTGATCGATATGGGCAATAATCGAAAAGTTACGGATGCGGGAGATATCGGTCACGAGACAACCTCAGCCGCATCTGCTACGTTTTCGTTAACACCTTGTACAGCGCCATCAACGTTTTCAACGCCTTCAAGTTCATCAGCCTGTTCGTTTTCTTCACTTAGACGAGCCACTTTGGCAACGGCGACAATATAGTCTTCTGCGCCTAAACGCTGGACCAGATTGCCTTTAGAGCCACGGCCATAGGTGTTGATGCTCTGAACATGCTGACGGATCACCACACCCTGAGAGGTGACGATCATAATGTCTTCACTGCCGTCAACGGCCAGTACAGACGCTACTTTGCCATCCTGGCGCAGCTTGATGTTAATTACACCTGAGCCGTTACGGCTCTGCAGGCGATAATCTTCAAGCTCAGTGCGTTTGCCGTAGCCATTGGTGGTGACGGTCAGAATCGTCTGCTCGGGCTGCGGAACAGCCATGCCGACAATGAAGTCCCCTTCGCGCATCTTCATGGCTTTTACACCACGGGTGCCGCGGCCGAGGCTGCGCAGGTCAGATTCTTCAAACAGAATCGACATGCCCATTGCCGTACCGATCAGGATTTTCTGGTTGCCATCTGTCAGCTTGACCCAGCCTAAGGTGTCATCATCATCAAGATTGATGGCGATCAGGCCGCCGCGGCGGATGTTTTTAAACGCGCTGAGTTCAGTCCGCTTAATCAGGCCGTTGCGAGTCAGCATCGTCAGGTAATATTCACCGCTAAAGTCCGTGATCGTCAGCATGGTGGTCACGGATTCACCGGGCTGAAGCTGGAGCAGGTTGACGATATTATTGCCTTTGGACTGGCGGCTGGCTTCGGGGATTTCATAGACGCGCAGGCCATAGACTTTACCCATGGTTGTAAAGAACAACAAGGTGCCGTGGGCGCTGGTGGTAATAAAATGCTCGATATAGTCAGCATCGCGCATCTGCATGCCGGAAATACCGCGCCCACCGCGTTTCTGCTGCTCAAAGGTATCGAGATGCAGACGTTTGATATAGCCCTGAGCGGTCATAAACACCGCCATCGGATCGTTGGGGATCAGATCGGTGTAATGGAATTCGCCAGGATCAATTTCAAACTGGGTGCGACGGCCATCTTCGTATTTAGACGCCAGCAGTTCAAGTTCTTCACGAATAATCGTGTTAACGCGCGCAGGCGTTGCGAGAATATCGCGGTAATCCGCAATCTGGGTGTTTAACTCATCGCGTTCATTTTCTAGCTTGCGCTTTTCAAGGCCGGTTAAACGACGCAGCTGCATGTCTAAGACAGCAGAGGCCTGTTTATCAGTTAGCTCAAACTGGGTGATCAGCTGTTCTTGAGCTTCAGCCGTTGAATCCGCTCCGCGAATCAGGGCAATCACTGCATCCAGATTGTCGAGAACTTTTAAGAAGCCTGCAACCAGATGAGCACGGCCTTCTGCTTTTTCTAAGAAGAAAGTGGTGCGGCGACGCACAACTTCAACGCGGTGGTTAATAAAGGCCGCCAGAATCTCTTTTAAGCTGAGAATTCGGGGCTGGTTATTGACCAGAGCCACCATATTAAAGTTAAAGTTGCTCTGCAGACGGGTCTGCATATACAGATTGTTTAAAACAACCTGAGAATTGGCGTCACGGCGGAGCTCCAGGGTAATGCGCATGCCCTTACGGTCAGACTCATCGCGCATGTCCGCAATGCCTTCAAGCTTGCCTTCTTGCACTAAATCCGCAATCTGTTCGATCAGGCGGGTTTTATTGAGCTGGTAAGGAATTTCTTTCACGACTAAACGATCGCGCTGGCCTTTGCCGCCTTCTTCAAACTCAATTTTGGCGCGGACTGTGATCCCGCCCCGGCCGGTTTCATACGCTTCGCGCAGACCGCGGGAGCCTAAGATTGTGGCGCCAGTAGGGAAATCTGGACCTTTGACAAATTCCATCAGATCGAGCACTGTCGCTTCTGGATTTTCAATCAGGTGCAGCGTTGCATCGACGACTTCTTTGAGGTTATGCGGTGGAATTTCAGTTGCCATCCCGACCGCGATCCCGGTTACGCCGTTGATCAGCAGGTTGGGCGCTTTGGCTGGCATAACGATCGGCTCTTGCAGCGAACCGTCAAAGTTATCGGTAAAGTCGATAGTATTGCAGTCGAGGTCAGCCAGCATATCTGTCGCATACGACGACAGGCGGGCTTCTGTGTATCGCATGGCGGCTGCGGAGTCACCGTCAACCGAACCAAAGTTACCCTGGCCATCTACCAGCAGATGGCGCATCGAGAAGGTCTGGGCCATACGGACCATCGCGTCATAGACGGAGCTATCACCGTGGGGATGGTACTTACCCAAGACTTCCCCGACGATACGGGCGGACTTCTTAAAGGGTTTATCAGGGGTCATGCCCAGCTCGCCCATGGCGTAAAGAATACGCCGGTGAACGGGTTTCAGGCCGTCACGAACATCGGGCAGGGCGCGTGAAACGATTACTGACATGGCGTAGTCCATAAAGGACTGGCGCATTTCATCCTGAATCGTTACAAAGGGCTGGGGCTGATTATCCGTCGGAGGGGTCTGATCGATCATAATCTGCTTAAAGCTTTGCCTTTTCTTATGGGATCTCCCTTTAATTATACCTTAATACACAGGCAAACGGGGGAGGATCCCCCAGGCAGATCGACAGCGCATCAAAGCCGCATCATATCTGAACTTGAATGCTTTAGAAAGATTTGCTTTGCGCTTAATAATTCAGGGCTTGTCAAGAGGCTTTGGC
>CAJYHH010000457.1 GCA_913773825.1 Candidatus Sericytochromatia bacterium
GCCGTTACCTGACCGAGATTATCGGGCGTTAAAGTAACTTCAAACGACTGAATAATCCGGCTGCCTGGATCCAGCTTTTGGATCACGGCATTTACAAAGGCCGGGAAGTCACTGACCTGAAGCGGCACGCCGCTGTTAATCGCCTGAATGACTTGAGATGCCGTCAAATTAGCAACCGGAACAGTAGCAACAGGTGATGGAGCTGTTGCGTTTTCAGACGCACGGGCAGCAGGTTTAGCATCAGGCACTTCAGCCACTTCAACAGGGGCTGTTTCCAGACGGCTGACAAATTTTTCAACCTGTTTCAGTGCCTGGCTGGCGTCATAGCTTAGATAATTTTGGAAGTCAGGCTGAGCTTCCTGGCTGCTGGCAGGGCTAAGAGCTGGAGCTGGAGCTGGCAAGGGTGTTTCTGCTGTGAGCGGCATTGCTGCCTGGGTACGAGGAGCCTGAGGCAGGACATCTAGTTTAAAAGGAACCGCAGCGGGTAAGTCTTGGCGCAGTGCAGGCGGGGCAAACACAGCCTGTTGATTGGCATCTTGCTGATGATCCTGATCTGACTGATGATCGAAGCTTGATTGACCAGCGGGTGCTTGAACCAGATCAGACTGGATCCATTGTCCGCTCAACGAGAGCTGGCCATAACTGGGCTGCTCATGACGTGGTGCATCTACCGGTCGAACATGGAGTTGACCAATTTTCAACTCAAGATGATTGAGTGAAGGTTTGGGAGTTGATTTTGCTGCCGGTGGGGCGGATTGTTGTACACGGCTAGGTTCAAGCGGATGAACTTCAAGTATGCCCTGAGGCAATTCAAGCGAATGCAAAACAGGTTGAGCAGGTGATTGATTTACTCCAATGGGTACATTCTGCTGAATATGTGTGACAGGCGCTTGAATCGGTGTTGTTACCACAGGAGCAGTTGTCGCAGCAGTAGCAGGCGCTGCCTGTACAGGGCTGCTGAGTGCTGCAGAAGCCGGAGAGGCGACAACAGGCTCAACTTGTGTGGGAACAACTGGCTGATTTGCAACAACTGGATCATTTACAGCCTGAGGTTTAGCCTGAAAAACAGGTGTAACGGGTGCTGCTGAAACAGGCTCTGCAGTTTCTAAAGCAGGAGCAGGAGGTTGGGACTGCTCAACCTGAGCTACAGGTGAGTTTGGTTGAATGACTGCGTGAGTCGGCGCACTAGGATAGCTTGGGATAGAGAGAGCCGGTGCTGTACTAGCTGAATTTATCACCGCTTTGACTGGCTTTTCGACGCTTTCTACAGACAGAGCTGAGAACGTGGGTTGAATCGCCGGAATAGAGATAACTGGAATCTGCTGTTGCTCAGACTCAGCTGGCGTGCTGGGCTGAGCTGGATGATGAGGCTCAGACTGTTCACTATTTGACTGAGTCTCAGAATCAGAAGTGTTTTCTGACTGACCTGTCACTGGCGTGACAAGGCTAACTGATTCTGGAGAAAGCGTGAGATCAGCTTCCAAACTGTTTTGCTCAGCTTGTACAGGAGTTGTTTTGGGGAGTAAGGCCCAGATTGAGAGTTGAAGCGCTTTAGGTTCTTCAACGGTCACAGCGTTTGAACCGGTCTGGCCAGCGCTAAAGCGAGGACGTACAGACAGCGGAGCAGCCTTGAGCATGTTTTGCCAGAAAGCAGCATCTTCAGGCCAGACAGATTCATCGTCACTCTGCATCATCAGCAGCAAGCTGAGATCCAGACGCTGAATCACCTCTGGTGGCAACTGAACAATGTCGCGCAGGGATAAGCCAGGTGCTTCATCTGATTCAACGGCATCATCAAGCTCAGAGAAGGTTATATCAGAGATAAAGTCTTCTTCAGATGCTGCTTCTTTGCTTGGAGGAGCTGCAAAGAATGAACTTGGACGTGCTGCTGTTTCGCTTTCGAGTCCTGCTGTAAAGTGATTCGCTTCATAGAGAGCCATCACCCAGTCTTCAAGCGGACGAGATTCAGTTGCTACTGGAACGAGTATCAGTTGGGGCTCAGGGCTACTTGTCTTAAAAGCCTGGAACTGAACAAAGGAAAAAGACAAGACAGGAGCCTGTGCAACAGAATTGTCTGTTGCCAAAGGACTAAATACAGGTGCAAAGTCAAGCGCAGCGACTTTGTTTTCTGCTGTGGGTAATGCTGCCGCAAGTGGGAAAAAGACTGGGAAAAAGTCTTCTGCCGGAACGACGGATATTGCCGTAACAGTTTCCTCAGTTGTTTGAGGCGCTGCAAAGTTCTGAACCGGATTCTGAACAGCATTTTGAGTTTGAGCTTGGAACTGAACCGGAGGACGAACCATCAGTATCGGTTGGGCCAAGACAGCGCTTGCATTTAGTCCAAAAGAAGGGGAGCTAACAGAGGGGTCTGTACTTGCTTCCTCTGAGGTGGAAGCTGCCGGAGCGTTTAGGCTAAAGGGAGCCTGAGTGACAGGCTTTGTAAGCGCTGGCAGTGCAAAGGCCGGGAAAAAAGCTGCCAGCGCTTCCGCAACAGGTGCCTGAGCAGGTTGATTAGCTGATTCAGTTGCCTGTGCTTCAGATTGTTGAATAGGCTGAACTTGAAAATTTACAGGTTGGTTGGCTGACGGGTAAGCCTGTTGAGGAACTGGAGTACTGTGGTAGCTAACTTGTCCAGGCCAGTTTTGAGGTTGAGCGTCATAATCAATCGGAGCAGCTGGCTCTGATTGTTGAGAATGAGTCAGAACGGAGCTGGGAGTAGAGCTTGACTGAGTGAGTTGAGTATAACGGAATGCTGGTAATGATTGAGCTGCAGATGGCCGATAGACTGGAGGCGCTGAAACAAAATTTTCAAGCCGCTGATTGAGGCGTAGGGGAGGGAGTGGCTTAGCTGCCTCGGATGGTACATTCTGTTGCTGGGGCATTGAAAATTGAGCACGCAGAGTCTTAGAAAAGGCTTCAGCGGGCTGGGACACCGGTGCTGGCTTAGCACTTTTGGCAGGTTCGAAGCGATTTTGATCGACAAGCATATCCAGATTCATATGGAAATCAGCCATTTACTACACCTTAAACTATTCTCTGTTCACAAACTGGTAACCACTAACGGAAGCACACAAAAGGACTCATATATATAGGACACAAGCTTAAGCTTTTTTCTTCTTTTTGGCTTTTAGAGCCTCAAGAAGCATCCTTTTTTCCATCATTTCCTCACGGTAAGCTTCTTCTTCAACAGCCAGCATTTTCATGCTGAGGTTTTTTCGGAAGATTACACCCGACATTTCGTCGAGTTGTTTGGCCTCGATCTTGCCTTGCTCAACTTTCCACTCTTCGTGCTTTTTCTCTTTATGCTTGTCCATGATCTTCTTTTCTTTGGAAGCCACAACAAGCTTTTTGCGAATCAGCTCGACGTTTTCGTTCATTTTGACAACGACTTTGTTTTGCTGCTCGATCTTTTTGGCCATGTTTTCCAAAAACGTGTTGGTTTGCTGAACTTCAGCGACTTCACCGCGAGCCAGATAGCCTTCAAGGCTTTTCTGGGCTTTTTGGCGCTTTTCGTTGAGGGCGTTAAGCATGGCAACTTCCGTATCACGATCGCGAATCGCCAGGGCCAGTTCAGCTTGCAGCGTTTCGACTTTGCGTTCACGGAAATCCAGTACCTTTTGAAGCCGATACTGGAACTTTTTAGAGGCCATGAGAAACCAACCTATTTCAGGATTTCTGACCTTGAATATAGCATGCGGCTGTTATTCAAATCTATGGTCAAACGGTTCTATTTAATATTAACTTAACAGTTTTGAAACAAATTTTGGCTCATTTAACAAGTATTTAATTTTACAAAGCTTGAGCCTTTCGCATATACTAGAACCTAAACACCTCACCTGAAATGCCTCAATCTCGAGAAAGGGTTGTTTTAAATCCATGGATTTTGCGATCAAGTCCCTGTTGCCACAGTCTTCCGGGAGTTCCAAGAACTATAACGTAGTCGATCAGGATCCCGCCAAAATGGCAGAAGAGTTTGCCAAATTGCTGGTTGCCCAGATTCAGAACCAAGACCCTGAAGCTCCCCTGGACTCGACTCAGATCATTACTCAGAACGCTCAGTTCACAGCTTCACTTGCAACCGTCCGTCTGGCTAACCAGATGGCTCACTATGAGCAGGTTGCAGCGACGATGAACTCTGTTGGCAAGCCGGCTGAGTATATCAATCCTAAGGACTTCACAAACACGCCCCGCGTCGGAATCGTTCAAGGTGTTGATTACACCATGTCGCCTCCGGCTCTGATCATCGACGGTGACGCGATCCCGATGGATAACATCCTGAGGCTCGATGCTCCGCTTGATCTCGGCAGCAGTGCAGAAGCTGGTCAGCTGCAAGAAATGAACAAGCTGAAACTCTTGCAGATGCTCGGTCAGAACGTGGAGTACTTCGATGCCAACGACAACGTTGCCGTCGGGGTGGTGGATGAAGTCGACCTGATCTCTGATCAGAACACGATGACAATTAACGGTACTTCTGTGCCAATGGCGGATCTGATCCGCGTCATTAACTAATAAAGTCAACGATAAATTTGGAGGATTTAGTTATCAATGGGTGACGTAAGAATTTCAGCGAAATCGACCCTGATCTCCCTCAACCGGTCGATCGAAGTCATTTCCGGTAACCTCACTGGCGCCAGCATCTACGGTTATAAAGGGGTTCGCCTCTCCTTCGCAGATACGCTGGTTAACGTGCTCCGCGCAGGTACAGGTTCTACCGGTGGTTCAGGCGGTCTGAACCCCATTCAGGTAGGTACCGGTGGTATCTCCGTCGGTGGTACAACCACAGACTTCTCTCAAGGCTCCATCGTCCAGACCAAAAACGCCGGTGACGTCGCCATCCAAGGTAACGCTTTCTTCGCCGCGGTGGACGCAGCCGGTAAAATCACCTACACCCGTAACGGTGAGTTCCACTTTGATGACCAGGGCAACCTGGTTACCAACGATGGTCTGTTCGTTCTGGGCGTCATGGACGACCTGCGTGAAGTCACGCAGAGCGGCAAACTGGTCGACTTTGACCAAACCATCGACTTCGACGAAGAAACCAACCCGATCGGTGTTGCTTTCAATAACGGCCGTAAAGGTATCACCATGAACTTCGGCGATATGGGTAACATCCCCATCGCCAACATCAACCAACAGACCATTCAGACTCCTGCCGGTTCCACCACTGGTGTTCTGTCCTTTACACTTGGTCGTAACCAGGATTTGACTACGGCAACTCAGGCTAACGCTGGCACCAATGCTCAGGTTACCCTGTTCTCCTTCCTGGACCTGGGTCGTGTTGACGGCCTGCAAGACCGCGTTCTGCCTCAGACCTTTATCTCTGCAGGCGCTCTCGGCACGATGGCAAGCGTTGGCGGCCAGACTGTTTCCTTCACTGGTGAAATCCGTCTGGGTACGATTGCTGGTCCGACCTCTACCGGTAACCCCAACGGTGAATACCCGGTTACTCTGCGTCTGACCAACACCAACAACGCCTTTAAGAATACTTCTCTGGACAACGCCAAACTGATCGCTCAGGCTATCAATGACTTGGCTGACCGTACAGGTGTTGGCGCTTCGATCATCATCAACCAGAACCAGCTTGACCAAGCCGCTATCGTACTCACCCACGTTCAGCGCGCTCTGTCCAGCACGGTTACTCGTCTGAACCAGAAGGTTGAAACTCCTCCGGGCGAATCCTTCACCAACCTGTATCTGACTCTGGAAAACACTGGCGCAGGCGTTCTGGAAAATGCTACCGACAGCCGTGGCAACACCTTCCACCGCATCAACCTGAAGTCACTGATTGGCCGTAGCCCCCGCTTCGTTCCCCAGTCCGGTGACCGCTTCCAGTTTGACGGTACAGGCCAGCTGATCAACACCTCTCGTGGTCAGGACGCGGATTCCGCTCCTCCTTTCGCAACGGGTGTTCATATCGCGATCTCCAAATTCGCAAACAACGACGGTCTGCAGAAAGTTCGCGGTTCGTCTCAGTTCCAGTACTCGGAAGCCGCCGGTGACATCATCATTGGTTACGCGGGTCAGGACAAAGGTAAAGCCATCGACACCAAGAAGGGTGTTGAAGGTATCGGTACTTCTATCGTAGGTACTGAAAATACCATCATCCCGTCCGCTCTGGAAGCTTCCAACACCTCCATTACGGAAGCTCTGCCTGACTTGACGATCGCTCAGAAATCGTTCACTTCGAATACGAAGGTAGTCAACGTTGGTAACTCCATCGTTGATGACTTGAACGGTCTGATCCGATAATTTAGTCTCTAGTTTTTTAAGAAAGCGTAAGGCTCCGGCCTTACGCTTTCTGCTTTTTTGGCTAGATATTTGTTAGATTGTAGAAAGGAGAAACCCATGATTCACACCCTTCGTCCCGCTGATATCCCAAAAAGTGCCTTTAATGATCCTTGGGATCATGTGATTCAGCGCAGTTTGATTCAGCATCCACGCATCAAGATGAGTTGTTATGGCGATGAGCAAAGCGCGTACGGTGTGTTTGATGACGATATGGGTTTTGGATATCACAATCCCTCTGGTCAACACGTTGCAGAATGGGCCAATCTGATTATTCAGTCTCAGTTGCCTATGTTGGCTGGTGAATTAAACAGTCATTACGCCTTGTTGCAAGCTATGGGTGAGATTTTGCCAGAAGATGGACCAGTTGAAGTTCTCTGTCGTTATGAACAGCAAGACTTTTGCATTCATGATTCAAATCTGGCACCGATTGAAGACAGTCCTTTGAGAATCAGACAGGCTGGACCTGAGGATGTTGATAAACTCTTTCATTTTTATCAAAAGTCAGAAACCATGCAGGCGCGCTCACGTGAAGCTTTGTTGTATACGATTGTCAATAATCGGCTTTTATATCTGACTAAACTCGGCAAAATTCTCTCTGCAGCTTTAACGCATTGTGAAAGTAATGATGCTGCTCTGATTGGCGGTGTTTATACACCTGCCATTTATCGTGGTAAAGGCTATGGTTTTCGCTGTGTTCATGCTTTGCTTGAACGACTTAAAGTTGAAAATAAAACACCCACGCTTTTTTATGAAAAGAATAATGAAGCAGCTCGGCGTCTTTATAAAAAGCTGGGATTTAGAGAATACAGTGAGTGGATTTTAATTGAACTCACTTATCGCGATCGTGCACTAGAAAGCTAAAGCAGATCTGACTGAAATTGGCGATAAAGTCTTAGTTGCCAGAGACCATTCAGCCAAGCCTGATTTAACGCTTTTGATGTTTGCCAGTTTACAGGCAGTGGTGGGCTGTCAAGCTGACCACCTGTTTGATAATGTTTAAGCGCGTCTACCGGAATCTCAAAGCAGGGGAGTCTAAAAGCTGATGTTTTTATTTCAGGTAACCAGACTGGAGTTGAGATCCAGGCTGCTGGTCGCATGAGACGTTTGGCCCAATAGCTATAAAATAAACCTTTGGCCTGTGGCGAACATAAGATAAGCTGGCTGCGACTGAGTAAATCAGCCTGTTCAGAAAGAGTTAAAGCATCATCAAACCAAGCAAATTGAGCCTGAGCATCTTCTGGTAACAAGGCTTCAAGCTCACCCAGACTAAACTGACAGCCGGGTGGGCTCCAGAGCAGAAGTAAAGTTTGCTCATTATTTGCCCAGCCTGTTTCATATGATTCAAGTAAATTGCGTATTTGAGCTGTGCTCCAAGCTTCTAATACAGCTAATAGAACATGGGTGTAACCAGAACACAGATCGGCAAGTTCTGGATGAGCTTGTGTCTGGAGCTGATAAAGAAAAGGAAACTGATCAGGTCCAATTTGCTATTGAGGGAAAAGATTTA
>CAJYHH010000458.1 GCA_913773825.1 Candidatus Sericytochromatia bacterium
GTTGACGGATTCATAAAGCAGTAGATGGCCACCGGCGTTGACTTCTTTACCCATGCCTAATAACAGAGAGGCATCTGGTGCATTTAAAAGGGCTGGAATGCCGTTGGGCGCACCTAATGCACTCAGCGGATTGGTGACATTATTGAGGTTAACGGCAGTTGTAGCCTGAGTTGGCGCCAGGCCTAAACCTTCAAATCCTCGCCAGAAGGCTGTTGACGTGGTGCGTTCAGCATTATGCAGCTTGGCACTTTGTTCGCTGACGCCTAATAAAACACCTGTCCAGGATGGCATCAGAGAATTATGCACAAGGGTTGTATCGCCATCGTTGTAAATACCGCTGCGATTGGTATAACGGCCATTAAAATTAAGCGCTGGTCTGCCATCATTGTTGTTGGCGCCTGCCGTTAAAGGTGTGCCGCTGCCGCTAGCTGATTGATCTAAGGGTTCGCGATAATAGTAAAAATTCGTCGGCAATGAACCCACATAGCGTTCACCGTAAGTGGCGCCTTCGTTTTGGCCTGGCACTTGATTAAGGTTCGGCACATAGTCAAAAAGATTATAATCATCGCCATTGAGCGACAGACGATTGTGCTCAGCGATAAAGTCAGCAAAGCTGCCCTGGCTTTCGTCATAGGCGCTGTAGTTTGACATATCATAAGAACCGTCAAAGTTACTGACCTGACCGTTTAAGGTTGCACCGCCGTCAAGTGTATAAACCTGACTGGCAGCAGCCTGTTCGCGTTGTGCGACCTGGGTGTTGCTGTGGTTGATGTCGTAATAGCCTTTGCCAAATAAGTCAAAGATATTCCCGCCAGCGTCCACGCGATAACGCGGTACTGTCTGATAGTCTTTGGCGGTTCGGAATTCCATATAGGGATCCACAATGTTGATTCCCCAGTCGCGCTCGTCAATTGAGCCAAAGTTAAACAGCAGATTGTTTTCTTTGCGCAGAATATTAACGTCAATGGTTGGAATTGAGATTTTGTACTCAATGTCCATATCAGCCCCCATCACGCGGTCTATGGTGCCGGTTGTATCGTTTGCCAGGCCGGTAATAAAATCCGTTGGATTGTCGCTGGTTGTGGCCGGATAGAGATAGCCATTGGCAAAGATGTCGTAAAAGGCTGGGTTAGACCACCAGGGGTTTTGGGTGCGCCCTGGATCAAGTGGGGTTTCTGCACCAGGCGTGCCGGGTGGCAGGCCCGGTAAGTTTGCGGGATTTAA
>CAJYHH010000459.1 GCA_913773825.1 Candidatus Sericytochromatia bacterium
TTCTGCTTTTGAGTCCTTGATTGAGATGCTGATGCCAGCAGAAGTTGAGGCTTTAAAAAAATGGTGGAAACACGATCCTGAGCCTGCCTCGACTTATGACCAACCGATTCAAGCACTAGCAGAAACAGATGATGAAATAGCTCATTTTGAACTGCTGACTTTTGAAGAGCAAGGCCCGGTAGACATTCAGTTTGATCTGCAGACGCGTAAATCATTTGTCCGCAATCAAATGGGCATCACGCTGAATCAGCCTAAAAAGTCCTATCAAGAATATCTTGAAATCGGTTTTGCCGCGATTGATGTCACCGTGTCGAGCCAATTTAAGCTGCGTGAACCCTTAAAGGCAGCGGTAGAAGCTTTTTTAGAAGCTGTCAGTCTCGACCGTAGTCGTTACGAAGCTTATTTTGGTTTGGGTTATCTCTATAGCCTGATTAAAGATCTTGAGCATGCTTTATATTTTCTCGACTTAGCCTGGAAAATATCTGGTGATCCCAGCATTTCAACGATGATGAATCAGGTGCGACAAATCCAGGCCCTGCCAGTCCAGGGAATTTAACTGGTTTTAGCTGCCTATACACTTGTTTCCATCTTTCCCCAACATCTAAGTGTATTATAATATCTAAGAAATTGCACTAATTATCTGCAGCATATAGGTTCTCGGGAGGTTGTCTTTTATGTCGCAAATTCGCTTTCAGTCATACAGCATGCAAGATCAAGCGCTGCGTCTACGCGGCGCCAATTATCAAGCCTTAATTACAGCTCTAGACAGCGGGGTCTGGAGAATTTTGATTTATCATCGACCAGAAGACCGCAGTAAAACCAGTTGGGTCATGCCTGAAGTCCCTAATACTATTCCCTTTGAAATCAAAGAATCTAAAACGGGTCTGCGCTTAAAAAGTGAAACAGGTGAACTCAATCTGGGCCTGACGCCCTTTTCACTCCTTTGGGAAAAGCTTGAAAGCTACGGTTTTCATTCTGAGCCTGTCAAATCCCTGTTTCAACAAATGCCTCAGGAAGAAACCGAGCCTCATGAATTCCTGGGTCATCCCGTCCGAGATAAGCTCGATGGCTTACCCCAGGGTTCAGGCATGACCCTCAATTTAGCTCTGCATCCTGAAGATTGTTTTTATGGCCTCGGTGAGCGGACAGGTTTTTTAAACAAACGGGGACGGCGCTGGCATAATTGGACAACCGATCAGTTTTTTCATATGCCCAATGCTGACCCCCTTTATCAGTCTCATCCCTTTGTGATTCAGCGTCGAGGAGATGATTATCTGGGTGTCTATCTTGATGAAAGCTGGTTTTCAGTCTTTGATCTGGGCTATACCCAATCCGATCAATGGAGCATTCATACAGCTGGCCCAACTTTGGATCTTTATCTGATTCCAGGCCCTGACCCCAAAACCATCTTAGATCGCTATACCGCTTTAGTCGGCAGGGCACCCATGCCGCCCCTTTGGGCCCTGGGCAAACATCAGTGCCGTTGGAGCTACCCTGAACAAGATGTGGTTTTAGAAGTAGCCAAAGAATATCGCGAACGCGAGATGCCGCTTGATGCGATCTGGCTCGATATCGACTATATGGAGTCATATAAGGTCTTTACGTTTAGCACTTTTAGATTCCCTGATCCCGGACAGATGACCCGAGACTTAATGGGAATGGGCATTAAAACAGTTCTGATTGTTGATCCCGGTGTAAAAATTCAGGCTGATTACCCTCAATATGAAGAAGGAAAAGCACTCAAAGCCTGGATCCAGAATCATAAAGATGAAGACTTAGTCGGGGCAGTCTGGCCAGAGCCAGTTGTCTGGCCTGATTTTACTCAGGCCTCTGTGCGTGAATGGTGGGGCAAAAGCCATCGCTATTATCTCGAAAAGGGCATCTCAGGGATCTGGAACGATATGAACGAACCCGCTGCCTTTAAGTGGATTGGCAAAACCTTACCTTTAGACGCCCGTCAGGGGGTTTACTCACATGCCGAAGTCCATAATCTCTATGGTTATCATATGTGCCAGGCCACTTATCAGGGCTTGCTTCAGCTTCAGCACGACAAACGTCCTTTTGTCCTAACGCGCTCTGGCTTTGCGGGCATTCAAAAATATGCCTGGGTCTGGACAGGGGACAATGCCAGCTTCTGGGAGCATCTTGAAATGTCAATCCCGATGCTGCTCAATCTGGGCATGTCAGGTGTACCCTTTATCGGTGCCGACATTGGCGGCTTTTCTGGTGATGCTGACGGTGAATTACTGGCGGCCTGGACCTGGTTAGGGGTCTGTTATCCGTTTATGCGCAATCACGCTGGCAAACGCAGCCGCAGGCAAGAACCCTGGCAGTTTGGCGAACCCTGGTCCGGCTATATTAAAGCCGCCGTTGAGTTCCGCTATCAGTTACTGCCCTATCTATATACCCTCTGCTATCAGGCTACACTCGACGGTTTACCGCTGATGCGCCCGCTGTATCTGGAATATCCAGATGACGAAGAAACCCGTAACCTCAACGATCAATTCCTGTTAGGCACTGATTTATTGGTTGCGCCTCAGCTACGCCCAGGCCAAACTCAGCGTCTGGTCTATATGCCAGAAGGCAGCTGGTATGACTTCTGGAGTGGTGAACGTTATGGCGGCGGACGTTGGCATAATGTTGAAGTCAGCCCGGCTCGTCTGGCGCTGTTTCAGCGTGAAGGCACCGCGATTCCTATGGCGCCTGTTCAGCAATACACAACAACTGCTGAATGGCCTGAACTCAGCTGGCATTTAACGCCAGGTGACTGGGAAGGCAGCATTCAGGGTCGCGTTTATAGCGACGCCGGTGACGGTGCCGTAAATGGTGAATTAACTAGCTTTGAAGGCCATCAGGGCAAAAAGAAACTCAGCCTGAGCCGAAGCGATCAGCGCAAAACCACTCTGGCGCTGTCAGGCTGGGGTGAAGTACCTGATGCTGAACTGGATGAACACGGCAGCTGGCGTCTTGAAATGCCAGAACCCTCTCTCGAAATCAAGATCAGCTGATTTAGCTTTAGTTAATAACTAAGCAACTTAAAAAGGCCCCCAAATGGGGGCCTTTGGTCTATCCTAAAACGAATACCAGCTTAACTGGCATTAGCTGATGCGTCATCAGCAGCGCTATCAACGCTGTTACCGGCTGGATCGAGCACGGTCCACCGTGACAACTACGTTATCACCGATACAAATCCGTTGTTCCGGTGATAACCGAATTAACACCAGGAAGAATTGTCATTCCACCTAAAGGCGCATTTAGACTGCCAGCACCAAAAGCACCCGTCGGCGAGATATTCACAGAACTGATCGCCTGTCCGCCGTTGGCTGTGGCTCCAGCCCCTAAGCGAATTTCAACCAAATCCCCAGCGGCAAGGGTTCCGGGGCCAGCAGCCAGGTCTGTTTCGATTACCATAAACTTACCAGGAATGT
>CAJYHH010000460.1 GCA_913773825.1 Candidatus Sericytochromatia bacterium
TTAGCCACCATGCTGGCCAATCTACAAGTGCTGATGGTAGCTGCCTGGGGCTTTGTCAGCGGGACAGAGAAACCCTCTAGCAGATTCTGGCTGTCTACAGCAGTGGCCCTGGCAGGACTCTGGTTAATTGTTGGGGGTTCAGCTTTGCCGCGAGAAACACTAATGCCTGGACTTATACTGGGTTTGGCAGCCGCTCTGGCCTATAGCTGGTATTTGATTTTGCTTAAACAAGTCGAGCAACATTCTCAGGACACCAGCAGCCAAAGCATGCTGCAAGTATCACTAGCGGCTTGTATCATTTTAGGCGGCAGCGGCTTAATGACTGGCGCTAACTTTAGCATTCCCAATCTTCAGGCCCTGAGCTATTTATTAGCCTATGGCTTTATTATTCAGGGCCTGGCCTGGATGTTAATTGCTCATGCCATGAAAAAGCTGGCCGGTTATCTGGTGTCGCTGGTTTTACTGCTTCAGCCCGTACTCTCGCTGGTTTGGGATGTGGCGCTGTTTTCACGCCGGCTGACAGCCCTTGAAATTGCCGGCATGATTTTGACTTTGATAGCAATCTGGCTCGGTGTTGAAGCTGCCCGTTCAGGCAAACAAGCGGCTGAACGGGCTTAGACTGAGCAAGCTGAAAACTTAGGCTTTAAAACAGTCGTTATAAAACTGATTAAGCAACTCGTCTTGCAGGGCAAACATTTCTTTTTCTTCTGCTTCTTCAGCATGGTCATAGCCCATTAAGTGCAAAAAGCCGTGAGTGGCCAGCAGCGCCAGCTCATATTCAAGCGAATGTTTTTTTTCTTCAGCCTGAACACCGGCTTTTTCGACAGAAATAATAATGTCACCGAGCAGATTGTTTTCCATATCTTGAGGAAAAGCCAAAACGTCAGTGGGTTTGTCGATTTCGCGATATTGCTGGTTGAGCTGCTGCATCATGGCGTTATCAGTAAACGTCAGGCTCAGCTCAGCGTCTTTATCAACCGCCATTTCATTGCCAAGGGATTCCATAAAGGCCATCCAGCGATGATTATCAGGGGTATAAGGCGCATCAAAAGGGTCAAGTTCAAGATTAATCAAAATATCCATTTACAGGGTCTAAAATCCTTGAGTCATCAGTTTTATCACTTTTTTGTGGGCACACTATACTTAGTCAGCACACCCGTTGAGCGCATTTTGAGCCATTGACCAAAATAAGCTGTCAGCTCTTCATAGAGCTTGACCATACCCACTCCTGGCGCATACCAGTAGCGCAGAAAGTCTTCACGCCCATTGTCATAGCGTAGATGATGTTCAACCAACTGAGCTTTAAAGGTCCCGGCAGGAACCGTTACGATCTCTTCGCCCTTAAAGCGAATGGTCTCAGTGCCCCCCTGAAACTGGCGGCCTTCCCAGGCTTCTCCAGCCTGAAACGGCAGTTGCATTGCAATAATAAAATTTTTGCCGCGCGCGGCCTGATTGGCCTCATAGGGCAGACGCGCCCCAGCCGGTAAACTCAGACTCAAATGTTCTGTCATACCAGTTGCCTGGGTCGCAGGCTGAGCCGGATCTTGGTAACGACTGAGTTCAACGCGATCGACATAGCGCTTGATTAAACTAGGCGTCGGTGTCACGGGAGCATCAGGATAACCACGACGTAACACAGCTCGTTCTGCTCCACCCTCTGGTGCCAGAGGCTCGATCTGCATGTTCAGGGTTTTGTACTTGGTATTGTTCTGGTCATTTTGGGTCTGGGCCAGCTCAAAGGTCCAGGTTCGTCCAGCTTCGATCGGATAATAGCGAAGAATCGGATTCTGCGAAGCAATCTGGGCATTGCCCTGCGCCCGTACTTGTCCCAGTTGGTTATTCAGTTGACTATTGGGCAGATTCTGGTTAATAGCCTGGGGAGCCGACTGACAGGCAGCCAAAACGCTAAGTAAGGCTGCAGACAACAGGGACTGAATCTTCATGATAAATTCTCCGAAAAACTGAGCTGGAATGCTTCATTGTAACAGCTTCCCGACGGAACTGCTGAGAGTGCTGATCGTGGTAAAATCCCCGCAGACGGCAGGATTGACTGACAAGAGAAGTTTATTCTGCACAAATAGCCTGCACAAATTCAGCCACGTGAGGTCGACATGACGACAATCGAGGAACTGCTGTCTGAAATGGAAGCCTGGCGCCGTCCCGGAACCTGGTGTACACCCCAGGAATTTACGGAGATTTTGTCACGACCCGACACAGAATTTAGCCTCGCCAATCAAGAATTACTGCAGGGCCCAGCTGGCGGCTTTTTACTTGATATTATTCAGACCCTTTATTACGTCAGTCACGAAACAGACGAAGGCCGGACTTTAGCGTTTAATCTGGTTTATAGCTCACTCTTTGCAGAAAATCATGAAGAAAATCAGTGGGGCATTGAAGGAGCGTTTAATAACGACTTTAAATACTGGCGTTTTCAGGAGAATCTACCGTTTAGCCTGCAGGAGCTCAGGCGACTGGCGGTTTGTAACCCTGATACCTCGGCCATCTGGGTTGGCATTCAGGGAGATCGTAGAGACGCCGAGCAGCTCAATCAGTCGCAGCTTGAAATTCGCGGGATTGCCTTATTGGGTCAAAAATGGATGGACTCGATTCAGAGTTTGTCTTATGAATATGCCAATCGCGAAACCCCGTTGATTTTTAGGGTTGAAGGCCCTGGCTGGATTGAGGTTTATTTGGGTTCACGCTTTTATGCCAGACTCAAAGCAGGTCGTCCCCAGATAGCTCTGCCGCGCGCAGTCAAAGATAAAAACGTCTTGAATTATCTGGTTAAAGATGGTCTTAAGAGTCTAAAATCATCAATCAAAGCGGCCTTGCCGGACTTACACAAATTAAATCCACGTGACGCCATTTATTTTGCAGAATACACTTATTACAGCGTGATTTTAGCGATTGTAAATAGCATTCAGCGTCTAAAGCACGGCGGAACATTGATTTTAACCAGCATAAATCAAAAGCAAACCATGCTGAATCATCTTAAAATCAAATACCCTTTTCAAGCCCAAGAACACGTTTTAAAAGGCCTTTACCTTGATTTTATTACCTCTATGAGCCAAGGTCTGGCGATGCGTCAGGCTCGCCGCCAGGAACTCATCGAACAACTAGGCGATAAATGGGACGAAAAACTCAGCGAAAAAATGGATGGGCGACTTGGGGTTACACGTGAACTCCGCATCGATAACTTGCGCGAAACCGCCCTGAACTTCCGTAAGCGCCACCCTGATGCCATCAGTCTGCCTTTTGAGCGCAAAACAGAATTTGAAGTCTTTTTTCATCGCGTTAATCAAGCCCATAAAAGTATGGTCGAATGCTGTCAGCTGGTAGGCGGTTTTTCAAGCACAGATGGCGCCATTGTTTTAGATACCAGTCTGGATACGCTGGGTTTTTCAGCTGAAATTTTGCTTGAGACTCTCGGCTCTGAAAGTGCAAATCCTTTAATTCATAAATTAAGCGGGCATTTA
>CAJYHH010000461.1 GCA_913773825.1 Candidatus Sericytochromatia bacterium
GAACAAACCCGCCCAGGCTTTAGAGAGTTACCATCGCTCGCTGACCCTGGCGCCAGCGGGTGAAAAAGCCGCGATCTACAGCAATCTGGCCTACTCTTATTGCCTCAGCGGCCAGTACCCAGAAGCCGAAAAAGCCTGCCGCAAAGCGATGTCTTTAGCCCCTGAGCAGGTTGAGCCCCAAATGACCCTGGCCTGCCTGTGTTATGAACAAAATCGCTTAGAGGACGCCCAGGCCCTTTATCAGAAACTTCTCGCCCAAGACCCTGATAACGCTACTCTTCACTATAATCTCGGTCTCTGCCACCACCAGCTTAACCGCTATGACGAAGCCATTACCGCTTATTTTAAAGCGCTTGATCTAAAGCCCGATGCTCCCCAGGTTTATAACGCCTTGGGCCATGCATATCAGTGCTCAAAAGAATATCTTAAAGCGATTCGCTATTATTATCGCGCTTTAGCTTTAGATCCTGACTACAGCCGTTCGCTTTATAATCTGGGCCAGATTTTTAACGAGCAGCGTGATTTTAAACAAGCTCTCAAATGGTTCAGCAAGTTGATGCAGGTTCAGCCCAAACATCTTGAAGGCTGGATTCAGCTGGGTTTTGCCCATGACAATCTCAGCCAGCTGGATCAGGCGATTGCCTGCTACCGCCGTGCGTTAGAGCTCCAGCCTGACAGCATCAGCCTGTATATGATTTTAGGTCTGGCCTGCTCGCGTCACGGCCGTCTTGATGAAGCTTTACGCGTTTACGAAAAAGCTCTGGCCCAGGTGCCTGCTGAAGCTGGTGAAATTTATTATCTGATGGGTTTAGCCCAACTTAATTCTGGCGCGGGCAAACAGGCGATTTACGCCTTTGAACAAGCTTTGCGCTACGGTGGCCGCAGCAGTCGCGAAGCCGCTACTCATCTGGGCCATCTTTATCTACAGCAAGAAGATCCCGAACCGGCGATTCGCTATTTCCGTCAGGTGATCGCCAATGATATGCAGGATGCTGAAGCCTACGTACATTTGGCTCAGGCTTATAGCCTTAAGGGCGATACGGCCCGCTGGATTAAATATTGCCGCATGGCTTTAAAAGTGCGCGCTCAGGATCCAGAAATTCTGTATCAAGTGGCGCTGCTTCACTATCGCAACGAGCAATGGCGCGAAGCGATGCCTTTTTTCCAGCAGGTGATTCAACTGCGTCCTCAGCACGCCAGCGCGCATAATTACCTTGGCAGTATTTTCCGCTCCATGGGTTGTAATCTTGAGGCGATTCGCTGCTTCCAAAAATCTTTAGAAGCTGAGCCTGATTATTGTGTCGGTTATCTCAACCTCAGCTATACCTATTTTGACTTAAACGATCTGGCCAAAGCGGTTTATTATTGCGAAAAAGCCGTTAATTGTGAACCCGCCTGTGAAGAAACTTTTTACTGGCTGGGCCATCTCTACTACATCACGCATAAATGGCAGCCTGCAGCTGAGACGTTTGAAAAAGTCTTAGAACTCAATCCCGAACACGCCAAAGCCCAAAAATGGCTGCCGCTAGCGCGTAAACAGTGGATTCGAGCCCGCAACGGCACCGCCCCCCTAGAAGAGATACCGCATTATTAGCCAGCTTCGCTGGCTGTGGTGGGTGATGGGTGATGAATTTGGGGTTCTTTAAGATAACAGCTGGAGCTTCATAGCAAATTCCAATACTGCTTTTTCTGCCTTTAAACTCACCGCCCACCACCACGGCACGCAAAGCGTGCCTATGCTATCATTGCTGGAATGCCCGTTGTCAGAAAGGAATTGTGTATGTCCCGGCGTTGTGTTGTGATGGCTCTGGCGGTAAGCTGCCTGACTTTGCAGGGTTGTTGGGTTCCCCAGGTAATCCAAGGCGTCCGGCCTGAAATTTTCCCTTCTCCAGCGGCTTCGAGTGGTCCGAATCTGGATATTACGCTTGAGTCTAAAATTGTGGCGATGGGCACCCGCCTGATTGCCCTAGGCAAGCGCACCTCTGCCCAACTGGTGATGAGTACGGGGATTGCCAATCATCGCCAGGTTTTAGAAAACCGCTTTTTTTACAACACCAAAGCCGCAGGTGACTTTACCACTGACTGGACACGCACAGGTGGCACTTACAGCTATTACGATGCGCTTACAGCCAGCCGTTATACGCTGGATTTGCTAAATGGCAGCGGCGGTAAAACTGAATTTGACGCTTCAGCTTCTTTTCCGGCCGAAGTTAAACGTTATGAGCTGGTGCTCGACCATACAGATGTCACCAGCGGCCGTTCGCTTAAACAGTTGCTGACCGCAACCTGGCCGGTCCAGATTCCTTTACGCGGCAGCTTTGAAACCGTCTTAAGCGGCTCCGGTGAAGATACAGGCCCCGGCTCTTATGGCAAACTGGGCCTGCGGGTTGACGGTAAAACCCTGAGTGATGCCAGCCGCGTTGATGGCCAGATTGGCTTTTCAGCTGAAATTGACGGCAAAGTTTACAATGGCTTTGGCACGCTTGATTCCCTGGGCTTTGTCGGGGATGTCCATATTGAGCAAAACGGCGTGTCAGTTGCTCAGATTCAGCGCAAAGACAAACGCTGGGATGTGGTGATTAATGAGCGGGTGCTCGCCAGCGGTAATTAATGCCTCAACAGCTGAGCCCAGAGCAGACACCGCTTGAATTATTGCGACAACTCGTCGCGATTCCGTCTGTAACAGGTCAGGAAAACGCTTTAGCCTTGTTCTGCGAAGCGTATTTACAGACTCAGGGCTTTGTCTGTGAACGTCAGTTCCTCGACGATGGTTCGGGGCGTTTTAATCTATTGGCCAGCCGGGGTTTAAACCCAGAGCTCTTGCTGTATGCCCATCATGACACGGTGCCGGCTGATCCTGACTGGATCCAAGACCCTTTTGATTTAACAGAGTCAGGTGATCAGCTGCTGGGCTTAGGCGTCTCAGATATGAAAGGCGGCATGGCTGCAATTCTTAGCGCAGCTGCCTCGAGCTCTCGGCCTGTGCGAGTGGTGCTGGGCGCTGACGAAGAAGCCTGGTCAGCCGGAGCCTGGCAGTTGGTTAACTCAGGCTGGTGTAAAGGGCTCAAAGCGATATTGGTACCTGAACTCAGCATTGATAGTGAGCATGAGCATCTTGGCATTGGCCGCCGGGGTCATGAAAGTTTTGTGATTACGCTTAAAGGCCAGCGGCGTCATGGGGCTGTGGCAGCTTCCCAAACAGATCTGAGTCCGGCGATTGAGCGGGCTGCTGAGCTGGTTTTAGCCCTGCGTGAGTATGCGCTTCAGACCCATATCCTTTACCAGCAGGCTGAAGCTTTATTGATTCGGGGCATTCACGCCCAAAGTGTGGGCTTTAGTTTGCCAGATACCTGCCAGATTGAATTATCTGTCTTAACCCTGCCGGGGCGTAAACAGAATGTTTTGTTACAGGAATTAACAGACTTTATTGCGCCTTATGGTGCGCTAATTGAGCGCCAGCTCCGGCCAACACCCTTGGCCTCTGCGTATGCTGTGGCTGATGATGAGCCTTTGATTAAACAGATTCAGATGCTGGCTCAGCAAACTTTAGACCTTGATCTGGAGCCTGTTTTAGGGGTTTCTGTGGCAGATGAAAACGTGCTGGCAACATTGGGTATACCCGTGCTGAGCCTTGCACCTGTTGGGGGCCGTTCTCACCGGGCGGGGGAATGGCTGAGTCTGAGGAGTCTGGAGCGGGTCACGGCACTGTATGGCGCGATATTGGAATCTCTTAATTTAGATTGACAGGCTTAACCTTCACCCGTTACAACAGAGGCATGCCAATCAAACCTTTCATCGTTGCCGGGATCTTTGCAAGTTGTCTGTCTTTGAGTCTGATGACTCCCTCCGCTAAGGCCTCAAGCCTGCCAAAAGCGGATCAAAATGGTCAGAACAGTCTGAGTCTAGGGACTGCGCCTTCTTTAGCCGTTGATTTTTCAATCTCGCCACTCTGGACAGCCGGAGCCTCTGTCGCCATGCCGTTTTATTACGGCTCATTTGGCTTTTTGCGCTATGATGTGCGCACCAGCTATACCTTGCTCAAAAATGACGCGCTGACCATTCGCGGTGTTGCGGGTGTTTTTGGCGATGTGGATTTACAGCAGCGCTCAGATTTATTATTGGCGCCAATTGGACTTGAAGCTGGAATTGGCCTAGCTTATCAGATTAATCAATGGTTTATGGCGCGCGTCAATATTGTGGCCGGGATTGGCTTTCCGCGCTCAAGTGGCTGGGGATTATTTCCTCCGGCTGGTGGGATTGAGTTAGCTTTTAGACCTTATGATAACTTTGAAGCAACAGTGGGGTTTAATGGCAATGGCGATATTCTCTCGATTCGCTATCTGTACTAGTCTTGTCAGTCTCTTGATCACAAGCCCAGCCCTGGCTTCTACCATGCCAGCAGCTGATCGCAGCTCATCAGCTGTTGCATTAGGCAGCGGCCCAGCTGTGGGTTTTGGCTGGCAGCCTGCACCGCGCTGGAGTTTTGGGGCCAGTGCAGCTGCGCCATTTTATTATTTTCAGGACTTTGGCACCTTGCGCTATGGCGCATGGGCCATGTACCAGCTGCTGGAACAAGACGGTTTTTATATGGCAGGGATCGCCGGACTTTATGGTGATATCTATTTCCCTGACTTTAACCGTTATTCGCCTGTAGGCCTGCAGCTGGGTGCTGCTTTGGCTTATAAGCTGAATAAGCGCCTGACTCTGCGTCTGAATATTGTGCCGGGGGTCTCGCTTAGATTGCCGCCTGTGGGCTGGGTGGTCTTTCCACCAGCGGGTGGTGCCGAAATAGCCTGGCGCATGCAAGATCAGTTAGAGCTGAGTCTGGGCTATAACGGCAATGGTGATATTTTGGGTCTGAGCTGGATTTTTTAGGCTAAAGCCTGACTAAATGTTTGTGCGCTTTGCCCCAGTCAATCATGATGGGCAGCACAGGTCGCAGACTCAGGCCTAATTCAGTGAGCGTGTCATTCCAATTGCCGCCCATCACGCCTAAAGTGGTTTCGACCGGGCAGATTTCAACGGCGTTTTGACAACGCAGCGTTTTAGCTGGTTTAGCTTGAGCAGGTGGTTCTGCGTCTGACATAAAGGGAAAAAAATTGTGCCTTTTTGTATAAGCATTGAGAATGCGACTATTATACCGGCATCTTTTGCAGGAAAGGTTGCCATGATTGTTGCATATATCCGCTACGCTCTCAATCCTGACCAGACGGATTAAGCTGATAAATCTAGATCAAATGAATCAAGATAACTAAACCTGAGTTGTTTAGCTCTTCAGGGTCTGAAGGTAAAGCCAGAGAGCCTTAATTTCCAGATCCGAATACTGGGCCGTGAGCTTAATCGGCATCGGCGGTTTAATTTTACTGCCATCGGGTCTTACACCTGAGCGCATGGCCTGAACAAAATCAGCTTCTTTCCATGTGCCTAAGCCTGTTTGGGTCAGATCAGAAGCGGGGGGCCAGTCCGGTGGACCTACGGCAATCGGGCCGCCTTTAAGGCTGCTCTGGTGGCAGCCCATACAGGCTGTTTTGGCGATATATTCTCCATAGGCAGCTGAGGCCTCAGGCTTTTGTTCAGCGCTAAAGGGCTGACTATGATTGAGCTTTTCGGCGATCAGCAAAGGGGCTCTGTCTGTTGCTAATAAAACAGAGGCAACGGGGCCGAGTTTGGTCGGCTCGTTGGGTTTAGATACTTCCGGCAGGCTGCGCAAATAAGCAATTACATGGGCAAGATCTGTCTGACTAAAGTGAATATATTCTTCAGCGGGCATAATCACCAAAGGCTGGCCTTTACGGCCCACCCCGTGCCGGATCGCCCGGGCAATTTCTCCATCAGTCCAGTCTTTGAGGGCTGCTGGCGTAAGGTTTGGCGCGTAAACTTTCCCCATCGCGCCATTGTCCATGACCGTGGCTCCGCCTAGGCCTTTGCCGTGGCAGTCAATACAGCCATTGCGAATGGTGACGATATGTTCGCCGAGTTTGGGATTACCTTTGATATCCGCTTTAAAACTAACCGGCTGAATATCATATGTTTTAGACAGACGTTGATTGACGCTAACGCTTACCCAGCCGGCCAGACCCGCCAGGCTGATAACCGGCACGGCAAAGACAGCCAAGCTTACTTTTACCCAGTTTTTCATACAACACAACTCTTTTTCGAAAGGTTTTACATATTAGTCTTGAAGTTAAGCCCTGTCAAATTTAATGGTTTAAAGATTAAAGACAAGATATCGAACTGTTAAGGTTGGCTTTCTGATGCTGAGCCAATTCGTCCAAGTCCCCGTGCGGTGCTGTTATACTGCTCTTTTGCGTCCCTCAAGCCTCACTCTTTAACCAGCTCAACTCAACTTAGAATCACAGTCTCGAAGGAGCTCTTTATGGTTCTCTCTCAGCCCGCTCAGATGTACACCGAAAACGTCCCTGCCATTCCACTCACGATTAGTGAGCGCGTGCGTCAGTATATGCAGGCCCGATCAGCATTTTTCTGCGATTGGCATCCCAGCGGAGAAGGTATTTTGATTTCGACTCGCTTTGGCCAGACGTATCAATTACATCGCGTTAAATCACCTGGAGCGGCCCGCACCCAGCTGACTTTTTTTGATGAGCCTCTGTACAGCGCCAAGTTTTGCGACAGCAAAAAAGCGGATGGCTTTTTGTTTAGCATGGATGTTGGCGGCGGTGAGAACTACCAGATCTTTTACTTTGACCTGCAAAGCGGTCAGCGCAAAATGATCACAGATGGTGAGTCCCGCAATGGCTCACCGCTCTGGAATCATGGCGGCACTACTCTGGCTTATAGTAGTACCCGCCGTAACGGTCGCGATCATGATATTCATCTGACAGATATCGAAAGCCCGGATTCAACTCGCTTAATCTGCAAAGTCCAGGGTCTGTGGGTGCCCGTAACCTGGTCACCTGACAATCGTCAGTTGCTGCTGCTGGATTATCTTTCAGCGACATCCACTCATTACCATATTCTGGATATTGAAAGTGGCGAAGTTCGGTTGCTGTTTGAAAAAACCGAAGACGGAATTGCTTACGGCGATGCGCGCTGGAGCTGTGATGGCGAAAAACTCTATTTTGTCGCTGACCGCGACAGTGAGTTTATGCAATTACACTGTTTAAATCTGCAGAGCAATCAGGTTGAGACTCTGACCGCAGAGATTCCCTGGAACGTAACGGCTCTGGATCTGTCTCCGGACGGCAAAACGCTGGTTCTTTGTACCAACGAAGATGGCCTCAGCCGCATGTATGCCTTAGATACAGACACTCATGAGCTGAGTCAGCTGCATTTACCAATGGGGATTCTGGGCGAGCCTAAGTTTAGCCCTGACGGTACTCAGATTGGTTTTACTCTTCATCTGCCCAATCATCCAGCAGATGTCTGGTCTCTTAAATTAGACGATCAGACGCTGGTACGCTGGACTGAAAGTGAAGTGGGTGGCTTAAACACCCGTAGCTTCCCCAGTCCGGAGCTGATTCGTTATCCCAGCTTTGATGACCTGGAGATTCCGGCTTTTTATTTTAAGCCCGTGCAAAACTCAGATCGGCCTTATCCGGTGATTATCAGCATTCACGGCGGGCCCGAAAGTCAGTATCGTCCGACTTATTCAGCGCTGTTTCAGTACTGGCTTAACGAACTGGATATTGCGGTGATTGCGCCCAACGTGCGCGGCTCAACAGGCTACGGCAAGCGCTATATTACCCTGGATAATGGCTATCTGCGTGAAGACTCAGTTAAAGATATTGGCGCTTTACTGGACTGGATTAAAGAACAGCCTGAATTAGATGAAAAACGTGTTTTTGTCTATGGGGGTTCTTATGGGGGCTATATGGTACTGGCCTCGTTGGTTCACTATAGCGACAGACTGCGGGGCGGGATTGATATGGTTGGCATCAGCAATTTTGTCACCTTCCTCAAAAACACCAAAGCCTATCGTCGCGATTTACGCCGTGTCGAGTACGGTGACGAGCGCGATCCAGATATGTGTGAGTTTTTAGAAGCGATTTCGCCGACGACTAATGCACATAAAATTAAGCGACCTTTGTTTGTGGGCCAGGGTCTAAATGACCCACGCGTGCCGACTTCTGAAGCGGAGCAAATTGTTAAAACCGTGCGTGAAAACGGCCAGGAAGTCTGGTACATGCTCGCACGCGACGAAGGCCACGGCTTTCATAAACAGCCTAATCTAGAGTACTACTACAGCTCACTGTCGCTGTTTTTAGAGACTCATTTACTGGACTAAACGGAATTCTGCTTGGGCTCTGATGTTTTACTGCAGAGCCCGATAGCTATGATCCTGATAAAAAGGCACAATCTGGCTGACGTTGAGCTCGGCAGCAAGCTCAACGTCAGCTGGAAAGCCACGCGTTATCAGCTCAACTCCAGACTGGGACTGACGCAGGGTTTTACTGAGTTTTTTAGCGTGGACTTGTTGTAAAAAGCTTTGGCGCGCTATCTCGGCCTCTGGACTGAAGTGTTGATTTGGGGCTGTCAATTCAGCTAAGACAGCCCCAGCGTCCAGCCAGTCTTCAATGGCTGGACGCAGGCTGTTGTCAGGCCAACGTTCACCGGCTGGTACGAGTTGAATCTGTCTAAAATCCTGCTGTTGCAACCAGTTTGCAACCGCTTTAGCATTGCGTAAACAGGCACAGACCGTTGGTGTATGACCCGTTAGCAGGCTTAAGGTCGCGCCATTGGGTGAAGGTAAAACAAGTTTGCTGCCAGCGGGTAGCGTCAATAAAGATGCTGGCGAGAGTGAATAGCCAGGTTGTTCACGCTTATTGGCTAACAAGGCTTGATGTCGATCAGCGTAGTCTTGCGCCCGATTGTCTTTAAAAACAAAGGGCAGTACTTCTGCTCCGCGTCCTAAAGCAATATCCACACAGCTAGAAAAAGACAGGACGTCTACGATCACATAGACATCGGCTCTCTGACTGGTGATGCCGTGCTCACCCCACTCTAAATGTAGTTTTATTGGCATAGATTTGGTCTCGCTGATTCACTGGAAAGACTGATTGATCTGAATCACTGATCTGTAAGTGAGTGATTTTAGAGTAGAGAGTCAAAAATGAATAGTGAAAAAATCACAATTCATCTCTTGTTAACTTTAATTTAATGGTATTATGCAGGGTGTAAGACCCCTGTTCGGGTCCAACCCCAAGGAGAAAATAATGGATATCATTGTCTGTATCAAACAGGTTCCCGATACCACTACGGTGATCCAGATCGATGGCTCCGGCAAGGACATCGTCCGCGACGGCATCACCCAGATCATCAGCCCCTATGATGAATTTGCAATTGAAGAAGCGCTCAAGCTGCAGGAAGCTAACGGCGGTAGCGTCACGCTGCTGACTGTTGGTCCTGATTCCGCTAAAGAAGCGCTGCGTTCTGGTCTGGCCATGGGTGCCGACGAAGCTGTTCACGTTGTCACCGAAGGTTCGCCGCTGGCGCTTGATTCACTGGCAACCGCTAAGCTGATTGCTAAAGCGCTTGAAGGCCGTAAATACGACCTCGTGCTGATGGGTCGTCAGGCCATTGATGATGACGCTATGCAGATGGGCTCTCTGGTTGCTGAACTCCTGGGCGTTGCTCAGGTCACCACCGTGATCAAACTCGACATCAGCGGCAGCAGCGTTAAGGCCAGTCGTCCGATTGAAGGTGGCACTCAGCTGATTGAAACTTCTCTGCCGGTCGTTCTGACTGCTCAGAAAGGTCTCAACACTCCCCGTTATCCGTCCATGAAGGGCATTCTCAAAGCCAAGAAAAAGAGCATTGAAGAAATTCAGGCTTCTGGACTTGGTGTTGATACGGCCGCTAAAGTCGAACTCGTCTCTGTCAGCCTGCCGCCCGCGCGTCCCGCCGGCCGTATGGTCAGCAGCGTTGACGAGCTCGTCAAAGCCCTGGCCGAAGAAATCAAGGTCATCTAAGGAAGTAGGCAAAAAATGAAAGTCCTCGTAGTTGCTGAAAGCAAAGACGGAAACCTCCGTAAAACTTCTCTTGAGCTGCTGGCTCAGGCCCAGAATCTGGGTGCCAGCGACATCACGGCTCTGCTGATTGGCAAAGG
>CAJYHH010000462.1 GCA_913773825.1 Candidatus Sericytochromatia bacterium
GCTTTGGGTTCAGGCTTAGCAGGCTCAGCAGTCGCTGCTGGAACCGCTTCAAAGCGCCCCTGCAGAGCATCTTCGATCTCAGAGACCGTATATTTTTCCATCTGGGTGCTCTCATCACCAGGTGAGCGCGGAATCACCTTAAAGTCACCTTTTTCTTCAAGCATGACCATCAGGTTCACGCGATCTTCAGGCACCGCCAGCGTAATCGTATTGCTAGGAGTAGCAGAAGCTTTAGAGTCATTACTAGACAAATGATCGCCTACAGCCAGAACCATGGCACGCTGGAGAATCGGATAAGTAATCACCTTACCCTGGCGTACAGGATTTGGGTCAGGAATACTGGCGATCAAGTCAATATATTCTTTACGATCACGTGTTGACGGATGAATCAGTGAGGCGTTATTCGTTCGAACAGTCATGGCGCGATGCTTATCAGGGATAACAGCAGTAATACTGCCAGCGTCCTCATCCGTAATGCGATCTTTATTGATGATTTCACCCTTATACAGAGCACTGGTTGTGACCTGGCCAAGCAGTTTCATATTCTTTTCATAGACCAAAGCCCCAGCAGGAACATAATCACGAGGCATCTGCTTGATTTCAAGCATATCTTCAGTGAGTTGAGTATGTTCGGGCACGTCTTTTTTGAGCGAGACAACTGAAATCATTTCAGCTTTATTGCCAAGTGTGGTCGCGATACCGTTGAGGTAGGTCATCGAGAGAATGCTGGCTACAGCCGCAACACCAACTGAAATCATCAGCATTTTGCGATTGACTTCAAGGTGCTGGAATTTTTTCATAAACGGCAGCTCAAGCGGCTTTTTAACTTTAGGCTCGGGAGTCTGCTTAGCGGCCTTAGGCGCAGAGGGCTCAAAGGCAGACTGGCTAAAGCTCGGTGTAGCGGGCTGATCAGCGAAAATCTCTGAAATCAGCGAATCCGTGTGGCTTTGCGAAACCGGGGCGTCATCAAAATCTGGTTCAAAACTGTGCTGGGATAAAGCTGCAGCAGGTGGTGGGGTCAGCTCATTGGTTTCTGCCCGTCTGGACCTGATTTTGTCGCGAAGATTGTCCATTGAGGCCATCTCTCTCATCCTCCCTAAAACATCTGCGTCCGTTATTTAACTTATTTACCAAAAGGACGTTGCATGCTGTATATCGTAATTATAGACCGTGCAGAAACCGCCCTTGTGTCAGATACCGACCCAATCGTTAAGACATAGTTAACTTTGGTTTTTAAATGGTATAAATTGAGCATAAAGACTTTGCTTTTGCCGGTTTTTTCTAAAGCACTCAGCCAGGTGATGGCTTCTGCTTCAGCGGGGAATGTCAGCTTCCAGCCAGGCTGGCGACTGAGGCGAAGATACTGCAACAAAGTCTGTTCAACCGGCTGAGTACTTAAGAGCACATAAACCGGCTGGCCTTTGCTGTAGACCAGTTTGGCTTCCTGAGCACCAGGCTGCCTGAGCTCATCCAAAGCCGTCCGCTGCTGGCCCCAGGCCACTGCTGTCTGCAACAGCCAACTCAGACCCACTGCCAGCAACACATTCCGCACAGGTGTCATAAGATCCATCATACCTGCATCCCCCCTTGGATTGATATGACATAGATCCCTTCCTCAAGCTGTCTAAACTCAGAAATTCTCCTCAGGCCTGCAGCATCCGTCAAAAGCCTGCTGTAAAATAGATCCAGCATTATCAGGGCAGGGTCAGCCGCATGTCAGTTGCCGAGGTCAATCGCTATCTCAATGAATGCCTGTCAGGAATCCCAGAGGACATCGCCTCACTGGTGATCGACTCTCTGGCGCTGCTTAGCGGCCAGAAAGCGCTTACTGAAGATCTGGATAAAGGCCTGAGTTATCAGGATAAAGTGGCGCTGGTACGCCATGCTTACAGTACGCTCCTTGGGTATTTAATCGAAAATAATCTCGATCGGATGAATGAAGCCCAGCGTTTATTTGTCAATACAGGCGCCATTGCAGACGTTGTGGTGTTTGAAGACTCCCAGGGCCGTCGCTATGAAGTTGAACTGCTTGCTCCCGAACTGTATCAGCAGCTGCGCCAGGAAATCCTCAGTCTCAACGAAGATGAGCTCCCGCGCTGGAGTCGCAATATTTATCGCAGCGAAGATCAATACAACGCAATTGCATTAGGTGTTTTAGAACCTGAAGGTCTGGACAAAAAAAATCTGGCTAAATTCCGCGCGACGCGTAGTTTAGAGCACCAGCAAGATGTCTCACGTGAGCAGACAACGATTCTCAATAACACTTACTATGCGCTGCTGCAGCAGAGCCGCGATCTTTATGAGCGTTTAGAAGAACTCTTTGACTCGTATTACCGCTATGTTCAGCATGTGCCGGATCTACAAGAGACTTTAGACAAAGCCAAACACTATAATCGCCTGATTGCCGCTCGCGATCCCTTGCCTGAAGAACGTGAAGAAATCTCAAAAGTCATTGCTGACCCGACTTATCGGCGTTTAGGCCAAGACATTGAATCTTATGCCGAGCAGGTTTTACAGATTCTGACCCAGATTCGCGAAAACAGCCAGGAAATTGATATTCGCAATCAAAAGCTGAAAGAGATCACAGCTAAACTGATTCATGCTGGCACTCAAGACATTGGTTCAGTACGCAACCGTCATGATATTATCTTTGACGAAGAAACCCTTAGACTAATCCGTAGCCATACTCAGACCTTAGGCAATTATGCAGTCAGCTCAGCTCAGCAATCGCCGCTCAAAACGCCTGAAACCACCACCCGTATTTTGCTCAATGCACATGCCCGTGGCCAGGCAGAACCGCTAAGCACTTGTTATTGCACCGTCCAAAACGTGGTGCAGTCCATGGAAAAAATTCTTGGGATTCACGTCAATCTTTTTGAGCGCGATGAAGCATTTAACCCAATTGTGCCGCCTTTGCTGATTGAACCGATTCGCAATTATACCGAATGGACCGGCGAGCGATTTATGCTCGGCTTTGTCAGCGGTGAGCCCTCTCGTCATGGTTCGCGCTATTCGTTTACACCAGTTGATATGGCCGTGCTGCGGCTGTGCGGCATGTACGCATTTAAAGACAAAATTTTTGACTATCGCGGTAATCGCCTTGAAGGCAATTTAATGGCGGATTATTCAGCCCGCCTGGAATCTAAAACAGCCGTCAAATGGATTGGTGATGAGAAAAAATATAAGCTTGTAACCGTCATGCAGGAAGTTGACGCTGCCAGCCGCAGCGAAGCGGTTGATGATTATATGGAATTTATTTTTCATGCTGCCAATGACTTTCCAGCACCGCTTAATCTCAGCAAGCGCAAAATGGCCGTGATGATGCGCTATATCACGATTCAAAATCCGATTCGCACCATTTCACTGCTGCTGCGTTATGTAGCAGACAAAGAAAATGAAGAAGCGCGAAAAGTCCTGCTCACGCGCGCAGGCCATGACCGTGGCCGTGCACGTGACATGATTGAGCAAGCCTGCGCCAAATACGGGCAGAATTTGCCTGAAAGTGCCAGTACCTATATTAAAGAATTGCTTTGAGGCTGGTAGCCTGTAGCGAGTGGCGAGTAGCAGGAGAAAAGACAGATGAAGCACCCACACAAGCAACCTAAGATTCTTATAATCAATGGGCCAAACCTCAATTTATTAGGACGCAGGCCTTCTCAGCATTATGGGACTTTAAACCTGACTGAACTTGAAAGCTTGATCCAGCGTGAGGCAGAAGCTTTAAATTTAGAAGCCGTCTGTCGTCAGAGTAATCATGAAGGTGAAATACTCAACTGGCTACACGCCAGTTTAGATGACGATACAGCTGGCTTAATCATCAATGCTGGGGCTTATACTCACACCAGTCTAGCTTTGGCTGACGCACTCGAAGTGGTTAATTATCCGGTGATTGAAGTGCATCTAAGTAATATTCATGCGCGCGAAGCCATCCGTCATCATTCAATGATTGCCCCAAAAGCCTTAGGCCAGATCAGCGGTTTAGGCCCACAGGGCTATATTCTGGCTTTAAAAGCACTTGCAGAGCGCCTGAGCCCCTAGCAACCGGCGAGCAGCGACCTGCTACAAACCACCCACCTCAAACAAAGGTAATTGATGCATGGGCGGTTCGAGCCCCAAATGACTCCAGGCCAAAGGCGTCGCCATCCGGCCACGGGGCGTGCGCTGTAAAAAACCCTTTTGCATTAAAAAAGGCTCGTACATGTCTTCAATCGTGGCGCTATCTTCACTGATCGCTGCGGCCAGCGTTTCTAAACCGACTGGGCCACCTTGATAATGATTGATAATCGTCTCAAGAATCTGGCGGTCAGCAGGATCCAGTCCTGCTTGATCAATCCGACGCAAATCCAGAGCTTGAGTGGCAATCTCAGCATCAATCGCTTTAGCATTGCGGACTTCGGCAAAATCACGCGTCCATTTTAACAGGCGATTACCCACGCGCGGCGTTCCCCGAGAGCGACGAGCAATCGCCAGTGCACCATCTGGCTTGAGATTAGCTTTAAGCACAACGGCACTTTGAATCAGGATATTTTGCATTTCCTCATCTGTATAAAAACGCAGGCGATGAACATGACCAAAACGGGTACGTAAAGGTGAAGAAATAGATCCAGCTTTAGTGGTCGCGCCAATTAACGTAAAGCGCTTAAGCGGTAGCCGTTTAATCCGAGCAGCCTGGCCTTTGCCAATCGTAATATCCAGCATAAAGTCTTCCATGGCTGGGTAGAGAATTTCTTCAGCGACTTTATTTAAGCGGTGAATTTCATCAATAAAGAGAATGTCCCCAGCCTGGAGCGCAACTAAGAGCCCCGCAATATCGCGGGGGCGCTCAAGCGCAGGTGCAGAAGTAATCCGGATTTGAGTACCCATTTCTTCGGCAATCAACATCGAGATCGTCGTTTTGCCTAAGCCTGGCGGACCATAAAACAACATATGATCCAGCGCATCACTGCGACGACGAGCGGCTTCAATTGCAATGGCAAGATTCTGTTTAAGCTCTTCCTGGCCAAGATACTGCTCAAGGCGGCGAGGCCGGAGGCTGGTTTCGGCCTGTTCTTCTGAGCCATAGGCTTCAGGCTGAATCAGACGCTGACGCGGCGCAGTGGCAGCAGCGGGAGCCTTGGGCGGTGAATTATGATCGGCAGGAACAATAGCCATAAACAAACATCCTGAACTGAGTCAACTAAACTGATTCAACTAAACTTAGGCAAACTGGCGCAAAAGGGCTAGCAGCCTAATCTTACTATACACGTTTTACTATACATGGATACAGCAAAATACGCCATAAATCAGATCCAGAATCAGATCACAATAATGCGATATTGATAGCTGACAATATTCAGATCATTGGCATTAAGCCCAGTCGGCAATTGAGGCTGAGGCTTGTTAGCCCCAATTGGCATGGGGCGCATAATCAACTGATTATTGGGGTCACGATTGGTGATATCTGTATTATTGGGTGCTGTGGTAATCGAAAAGGGAATATTCGACAGCCACCAGTCAAAGACAAAGCCCTGGCCTGTATCAATATTGTCACTAGCAGCTAAATTAACCGCAATATTAGCGGGATACTCAGCGGCATTAGCAAAGATATCGCTATAGAGCATCTGAATCTCAAAGGTATTGGGGCTGACACTGCGCCAGAAAGCCTGGGCGTAATTGCGAACGGTAATCTCAGGCGTGCCGTCAGGCAGACGCACACCACGCCCCACAACCCCACGCCCATCAGCTGAGCCCTGAATAAAGTAAAAGTCAGTCCAGACAGACTCTACGTCACCCGGCAATAAACCTGTAAAAGGCAGACGCCCTCTGAGATTGATGTTGGTATCGTTGAGCGAAGGTCCATTAATACGCGGGCCCTGAGTGGCTACGTCAATATTTTGATCCTTAGCGCCATCAGGGGCATTCATAACAATATAAAACGTAATGTCACTGCGATTAAGCGGCAGTGTACCTGCCACCGAAAACTGGAAGATAATCCGGGGGGTTTTAGTAACGTCGCCCGCGCGATTAATTCCTTTGCGGGCACAACCGCCCAGAATCAACAGCAGGACAAGTAAAAGATGAAGGAGAAGCTTAAATCGCGTCATATAGACCTGCTCAGAAAAGACGCTCAAAAAATGACGAAGTGGGCGCTACTGGACTCGAACCAGTGACCTCAGCCGTGTGAAGGCTGCGCTCTACCAACTAAGCTAAGCGCCCAACTGTCCACAGTATAGTATGGGCCTGTACTCAGTGGGAAGAAGGATCCGGGCTGATTTAAAACGGCCCCAAACACAAACAAATACAAAACTAACGTGGTTCGCGCGGGAGTTTCATCATAATCGATTCTTGTTTGGCGAGGAATTCATCAAGCTCAGCAGCCGTGATATAACCCAGCTGCACCAGAATTTCACCTAATAAAACCTGAGACTCCTGCTGTAAAGCCAGGGCTTTTTCAAGCTGTTTTTCAGTGATTTTATTTTCACGCAACAGCAAAGCACCCAGGCGATTGTCATGACGCTGCTGGCGCAGAGCCTCTTTGAGCTCATCAGCGGAACAATAGCCCTTTTCAACCAGAATAAAACCCAATAAACGACCGGTACGCTGCTGTTCTTTTAAGGCTTCTTCTAGCTGAGTAGCTGAGAGAATCTCACTGCGCAGCAGAACAGAGCCCAGACGGGTTTCTTCTTGCTGTTGCTCAATTGCACGTGAGACCTGCTCACGACTACACAGGCCTTCAGCAATCAGAATCTGACCCAGCAGCTTGTGGGATTGTTTTTCTTTGATTTTAAGCGCCTGGTGAAGCTGCTCTTCTGAAAGGGCGGACATCCGCAGCAGAATCTGACCCAAACGGTAAGGTTCGACGGGTTCATTGGGTGAGACAGGCCAGAAACGCTGAAAAAGTTCTTTAATCTTGTCCCCTAACACGCTTATCCCCTGTTATTAGCCTTTTATAGATACATTTGACAGACATATTAGACATATTAGACATATAAAGTGTCTATCAACTCGATGACGTAGACGTGGTGACCAGTTCCTATTATAACATAGCGCCCAGTAGGCCCAAATCAGGGCTGACTGTCTGATACTGACGTGTTTTTAACTATCGCGCATCATTTTTATCATACAATTCTGCTTATAATAACAACAGCAAACGACAAAAAGACATGTGTGATGGAAATCAATTATATTCAACTGGCGATTCCGTTCTTTTTTGCAGCAATTGCCATCGAAGCCCTTTATTCAGGCCTAACTCAAAAAGGCTGGTATGATCTTCATGACGCCCTTGCGAACCTAAGCTGTGGGTCAGTTGAACAGATTATCGAACTGATTTACAAAGGCCTGATTTTTGCTGTTTACATCATGCTGTATCAGCATACTCGTGTGGCCTCAATTCCAATTGAAGCCCCTTTGGCCTGGGGAATCTGCTTTATTCTCGTTGATTTTGGCTATTACTGGTATCATCGTGCCAGTCACCGGATTCATCTGCTCTGGGCAGGACATGGCCCTCATCATCAGAGTGAAGAATATAATTTGACTGTTGCTCTGCGCCAGGGCGCATTTGAACGCAGCGCATCGTGGTTATTTTGGCTACCGCTGGCTTTATTCGGCTTTCCGCCAATTATGTATCTGGCTTGCCTGCAGTTTAATAATATTTACCAGTTTTTTCTTCATACACGCGCTGTTAAAAGCTTAGGCCCCTTAGAGTGGGTCTTTAACACACCTTCCCATCATCGCGTCCATCACGGTAAAAACCCGCTTTATATCGACAAAAATTATGGCGGCACCTTAATTATTTGGGATCGAATGTTTGGGACCTTTGAAGCCGAAACCCAAGAACCTGTCTACGGCACGGTCAGCCCTTTAAACAGCTGGAATCCCTTTTGGGCTAACGGTGTTTTTTATGCTGATATGGGCCGCTACATGCGCGGTCTGCCGCTTAAACAAAAACTAGAAGTTTTACTGCGCCCACCAGGCTGGCACCCGGATCAGCCAGAGCCAGACATTCCAGCGGTTGAGGCCTTAAGTTACAAAAAATACCGCACACCCCAGAGCAAAACCATAAATCTGATTTTAGGCCTGCGTTTTGTGCTGACTTTGCTGGCCGCCACCGTGTTTCTGGAACAGGTTAAACACTTGCCTAGCAGTCTGGGCTGGCTTGCAGGCGCTGCTTTAGCTCTAAGTTTTGTCTCTGCAGGAGCGCTCGCAGAACGCAAAAGCTGGTTTTGGACAGGTGAATTATGCTTATTGCCTTTAACAGCGTTATTGCTCTGGATTTTGCCACTGAATAACAGCTGGCAACTTGTGGGAACCGGCATCGTCATGCTGCTGGCTGCGGCCAGTTTTTACCTATTCAAAAGTCCACTTCCCACAAGTCACTCAGAGATCAAAACTGAGGTTAGAGAAGCTTAAAGCTCGCTGCAGAAGCTTCGATTGCCTCTTGGTAGTCCTCAAAAGCGCTGGCACGGACCGTAAAGGTCAGAATATAAATCTGACCGGGTTTGCCCTGAATATAATACTGAACCACCTGCAGCTCAGTGTTATTGATATTAAACAAGCCATTAATAAAATAAGCATCCTGGCCTGTAACCTTCATTAACCCATCATCTTGGAGTTCCCATTCCACACCTTGTTTGTCAAAGGCAGCTTTGATTAAGGGACCAAGCGTGTTAATGGCGGTTGAGTCCTGAGTCGCGGTCAGGCTCATATGTCCGGCATTTTCACCTTCTTCATCGGTATGGGTGTAGACCAGCAGTTCCTGGCCGCTGGCTGTATTTTTTTTCCAGCCTTCAGGCGGCGCAATCGAATAACCTTGTTGCTGATCGTTTACACGAGCCTGAGCCAGCTGAAACGGTTTTTCAGCTAAACTTGTTAAAGATGCAGAATGGCCCTCAGCCGCCGCTGGAAAGGTAAAAGCTGCGGTGAGAGCCAAAGATAACATGATAGATGAAAAGCGATGAATACCAGGCATAAGGAGCCTCCTACAGATAGTCGAATTCCCCTTATGCTAGCACAGCAAAACGTTTTAGCGATTGTAGATACGTGTCCAGTGAGCCAGAGACTGAATCACTTCAGGTGTAACGTCTTCGCTTAACAAGCGCCAGGACCAATTGCCTTCAGCTTTACCTGGCGTGTTCATACGGCCAGTAGCATCATC
>CAJYHH010000463.1 GCA_913773825.1 Candidatus Sericytochromatia bacterium
CCAATACACCAAAGAGTTCAGCCAGATCAATCGGTTTTGTCACAAAATCATTCATGCCAGCCGTCAGAACCTGTTCTCGAATACCGGTTACGGCATCAGCCGTCATGGCAATGATGGGTAGATTCTGGGTGCGGGGTAGCTCTCGCAGCCTGCGGGTGGCTTCATAACCATCCATAATCGGCATATGAATATCCATCAGCACCAAATCAAAAGCCTGGGGCTCAGCGCTCAGCAAACGCTCTAAAGCCGCACGGCCGTGAGAAGCCACCGTGACATTAAAACCTTCTGCTTCTAAGAGTTCTCGCGCCACTAACTGATTAATATCATTGTCTTCAACCAGCAGTAAATGCGCCCCCCTCACGGGATCTAAAGCTTTCGCATATTCAGCGCTGGCAATCGTCTGTAATTGCTGAGAGCCGCCAAAAGCCTGGATCACAGCATCAAAGACCTGTGAGGGGGTCAGCGGCTTTAAAAGAATCCCGTCTAGATCCAGATGCTCAGCCTGTAAAAACACGTCTTCGCGTCCATAAGCCGTCATCAACAGCGTTCGTGGCTTAACCGGAAAGCGCTCCCAACAAGTCTTAATCAGTTCAAAGCCATCTAAATCAGGCATTTTCCAATCAACCAGCAACAAATCATAAGTCTCACCGCACGCTAAGCGATCTTCAATAATCGCTAAAGCGTTTTTACCTGATACAGCCAGATCTAAATTAAAGTGAAAGCTTTCAAGATACGCTTTGGCCACATCCAGCACAGCTTGATGATCATCCACAACTAATGCGCGCAGGCCTTTTAACTCAGGTGGAATAGTATGTTGGGCAAGGGGTTTTTCAAGCTGCTTACCAAACCAGGCGCTAAAATAAAATACGCTGCCCTGATTTTCTTCGCTGGTAAAGCCAATATTGCCGCGCATCATCTCAACCAGACGTTTTGAGATCATCAGTCCCAGACCTGTGCCGCCGTATTTACGGGTCGTTGAGCTATCAGCCTGTGAAAATGCCTGAAACAATTTAGCCTGATGTTCTCGAGCAATACCAATTCCTGTGTCTCGCACCCTAAAACAGAGATGAACCTGATCTTCAGTTTCTTCTAAGACTTCTCCGCTGATTTCAACCTCACCGGTCATGGTAAATTTCAACGCATTGCTGGCTAAATTTAGCAGCACCTGCTCTAAGCGCAGCGGGTCACCCATCAGGGAATAAGGCATATTCGGCTTCAGATGAATAATCAGCTCGAGGGATTTTTCTTGAGCGCGAACGCCGAGCAGATTAGATAAATTGACAATCACCTGCTGCAGGTCAAACGGAATCGTTTCCATTCGCAGTTTGCCTGCTTCAATTTTTGAAAAATCGAGAATATCGTTAATAATCCCCAATAGATTCTGAGCCGCTGACTGAATTTTATGCACATGCTCCTGCTGTTTCTGACTCATCTCGCTTTTGAGCAACAGATGATTCAGACCAATAATCGCATTCATGGGCGTGCGGATTTCATGGGACATATTGGCTAAAAAGTCACTTTTAGCGCGGCTGGCAGCTTCAGCCCGCTCACGCGCTTCAATCAATTCAGCTTCTTTGCGACGCATTTCACTAATATCGCTAAAGGCCGCTACCGCGTACATCAGCTCACCCTCAGCGTCCAAAATTGGCGCTCCGGTAACATACAGCGGTACCCGCCGACCGTCTGGCATCTGGGTTTCAATATCGCTGACTTCAGATTTTTGCCGATGGACAAAAGCCTGAACCAGAGGATTACGCTCCGCCGGGTATTCCTGATCGGTACCGGCAATATAACTCTGATAAGGTGCAAGCTGCTCAGCAGTGTCGCCTTGGGGTAAAATCCCCCGACCCAACAGTTCAAGCGCCGTCTCGTTAGCAAAATAAGATTGCCCAGAGCCTTCCATTACAAAGATGCCAACGGGCACTCCTTCAATTAACTGACGGATTTTGGCTTCGTTTTCCTGCATGGCGTTTTCAGCACGCTTGCGCTCAGTCAGATCACGGCTGATGCCAATAAAGCCAAGCATTTCGCCATCAGGATCTGAATAAGCCATCTTGCGGGTTTCTAAATAGACTCGAGGCCCTTCACGGCGATAAATCCAGGTTTCATTGGTAACAATCTCACCTGGAACAAAATCTTGTTCCAGCACCGTAAAAACATGACGCCAGTCCTCACGGACCCATTCATCGCGAATCCATTCATCTGTAAACAGCTCGGCATCGCGATAGCCAATTAGTTCAGCTTCTGTTTTACCCGTAAATTGCTCAAAGGCCCGGTTACAGCCCAGGTAACGACCTTCAGGATCTTTATAAAAGACTAAATCAGGCAGAGAGTTAATCAAATTACGCATCAGGGTCTCACGGGCCCGCAGCTCACGGGTTCTGCTTAGAACCCGATCTTCAAGCTCATTGCGAATCCGCAGCCGCTCAATAATCCGCGCAACAATTCGGCAGACTTCATCTAAAAACGAGTTTTTGTCAACCGAAAAAGCAGGCTCTTGTTGAAGCCGATTGGGTTTTAGACAAACCTGCAGATAACCCCGGTCAGTTTCAGGTTCTTCGGTTTCGGGCGTAATTTCACTGCTAAGACTTGGGCCCTGATCAATAAAGCCCGATGTTTCATAATAACGGCCTGCAAATTCAAGCCTGACCAGCGTCTGTTCTGGCTTGGCAAAGGCCGCTGGCAGAGTTTCGATTACTTGCTGAAAATAATCTTCAAGATTAATGCCCGTAATATCAGCCTGACGGGAGATCCGGTACAGGCACTGAAGCTCATTCATGCGCTCGCGCAGCAAAGATTCAGCCTGCTTTTGACGGCTAATATCGCGGCCTTCAGAAATCAGCATCGTGATCTGTCCCTGATTGTCAAAAACGGGTGTCAGCGAATAATCTAAAGCCATTTCCTGGTCAGGCGTGTTTAAAATAAACTCACGCCGGGCAATCTGGCCAGCAGCAGCTTCTGCAACAGCAGAGCGAACTTGATCACGGGTAGCCTGATCAGGCCAGACGGGTAAATCCCAGATAAACTGGCCATACATCTCTTCCCAGCTCATGCCTAATGCCTGGCAGACTGTTTCGTTAGAATCTGTAATCATCCCGTTTGGCGCTAGAACACCTGTCAGCTGAAACGAACGATTGTAGAGCACCCTAAATTTAGCTTCGCTTTCATACAGGCGTTGAGCCTGTTCAAAGCGACTGATGCTGGAGCCCAGATTCTGAGCAATCGTCGAAAACAGCGCAACTTCATCGTCACTCCAGGCGCGATGACTATGCTGACTGCCCACCGCCATCCAGCCCCAGAGCTTCTGACCAACCCGCAAAGGAACCAGCATCAAGGCCTCAATTCCGCTGGCTTTTAAAATTTCACGACCCCTTTCAGGCACTTGTTCGGGGCCGCTAAAAACCACGCGGTTAGCCTGCATATCTGATAACCAGGCAGGAGAAAAATGACTCAAAGGCACATACTGGTATTCAGGTCGGCGTTTGCTTAAAACACCCCAGCGATATTCATACTGCTGACTCACTGTCGTAAAGTCAGTGTCGATATCCAGAGCTGTCAGTGAAACCCGGTTAACATCTGGCATACCCGCGACTAAAGGCAAAACTTCTTTGACAGCTTGTTCCCAGTCTGTGGCCAGATTCAGACGTGTTGCCACTTCAGCCAAAGTCGACAAAAATCGATTATGTCGCTCGGGCTGTAAAGGGGAGAGGGGTTGCTGATTCACACAGGCCTCATATCAAGATCCGGACTGTTGCCATATATCTTATTTATCTTAACAGATTAACATATCAATAATTGTGAAGCGAACAGCGTTTTAAGCCTTTACCACTCTTCGTAGTGAATGCAGACACGCGGTACGCCCAAGGCACTTAGCTCTTGCCCCAAAGCAGCTAACATGGGCTGCGGACCACAGAGAAAATAATGCGCTAATTCAGGTGCCTTTAGGGCCTGCAGCCAGGCCTGATCAATGCGGCCGCGATGAGTGATCCATTCTGGGGCTGACTCATGATCACCTGTGAGCGTAAAGTGAACGTCTAGATTCTGATGCTGACTCACGCTATTGCGCAGCTCTTGGCCATAGGCAAATTCCTGAGGATCATTATCACTGTAGATCAGCGTGGCTTTGACTTCTTGCCAGTGATCACGCACGGTGCGAAACATGCTGATTAAAGGCGTGACCCCAATGCCGCCGGCAATCAAGACAATTTCATCACCGATCTGGCGGTCATAAAACACAGGCCCCATGCCGTTTGAAATCTGATAAGTCTCGCCGATCTGGGCCTGACCATGCAGATAAGCTGAGACAGGATGAGGAGATCGCTTAACCGCCAGTTCAATCCGGCCAGAATTGTTAAACGGAGAAGACGTCAGCGAAAAGCCGGCAACTGTCTGAATCCCCTCGATACGAGCATAAAAGTCAATCCACTGACCGGGTTTATAGGTAAACCCAGACTCCTGAATTTCAAACTCCAGGCGTTTGACAGTAGGGGTTTCATCACTAATCGAGACCAGACGGGCCGAGAACAATTCCATTGCAGCGCTCCTGAGACAATCTGAATGCCACTATAGCACCGAGCTGTCCAGACTCGGCAGAGTCTAGCTAAAAACGTCGAAGATATCCTCCAGAAAGCCTGCAACTGGATGATGTTTGTGCTTTTTATACTGTTTGTACTGCTTGTACTCATGTTTAAGCCGCTTCAGGTCATTTAGACTGGGCTGATAACCCTGATTGCTGTGAGAGTGCGGGTTCTGATGATGACCGTGCTGACCCTGGGGCGGATAGCCTTGATGAGCATAAGGATCATGGTGTGCAGGCGGCTGATGGCTTTGATAACTAGGAGCAGGTCCCTGCTGATAACCCGGTGGGGGTTGATAACTCTGATAAGATACATGGCTGGCGCGCTCAATCAGCTTTTCAAGCTCACCATGATCGAGCCAGATGCCTCGACACTGAGGGCAAAAATCGATTTCGACCCCTTCACGATTGGCAATTTTAAGCTCGATATAACATTCTGGACAAGTTCTCATCAGTGGTTTTTTCTCCGTATCTGCTTGGGATCTGTGATGTTTAAAACTTAACTTCATCAACCGCTCAGCTCTTGCGCAAATCAGGCTCACATCAGACTCACCTCAGACTCAGAGCTGCACTAGCCCTGATCGGTTATTTGCTAGGTCATCTGGTATGTCATATAAGCACAATTGGGCCTGCTGCTATAATACATCCAAATCTTCAAGGAGGTCAGGCTCTGCCTGATACGGCCATGAAACGCATCTGGATGCTGATTCTGCTGGCAACGCTGTCAGCGTCACTTGTGGCCTGCAAACCCACCTCAACTGGTGAAATGCAGACCGAAAGTCCCGCCAACGGTAAAATTGACCGTTCAAATGTGCTGTCTGATCTGACTTCAGCCACCGCTGAATTACAGAGTTATTATCTTCAGAGATCGGAAGAGCGTCGTGTAGGGAAAGAGTGTAGTCTTCTGTGTAGA
>CAJYHH010000464.1 GCA_913773825.1 Candidatus Sericytochromatia bacterium
TAAAATAGCCTTCCCTCTTTAAGCAACAGGGGCTTCCAGGTGATAATGAAAAGGTGTTTTTTGACCCTGGAGGATCCCCATGAAGTTCGCGCATCTTACCTTTGACCACCCGCCGATTGTGTTAGCCCCGATGGAAGACGTAACTGATCTGGCTTTTCGCCTGATCTGCAAACGACGCGGTGCTGACATTGTCTATACCGAATTTGTCTCGTCTGAGGCGATTATCCGCGATGTGGCCGGAGCCCTGGCTAAAATGAAGCTGCTAGACGAAGAGCGACCAATTGGGATTCAGATCTACGGCAATAAAGTTGAAAGCATGGTCGAAGCTGCTAAAATTGCCGCCCAGCTAAAACCTGATGTCTTAGACATTAACTATGGTTGCCCGAGCAAACACGTTGCAGGCGGTGGAGCAGGTTCTGGCTTATTACGGACCCCTGAGTTGATGGAAAACATCACCCGCTCGATTGTTAATGCCCTGGATATTCCGGTAACTGCCAAAACCCGTCTGGGCTGGTGTGACAGCTCGCTTAACATTCTTGAAATTGCCCAGATGTTAGAGTCCTGCGGAATTCAGGCCCTGACCATTCATGGCCGCACCCGGACTCAAAAGTTTAAAGGCCAGGCCAACTGGGAAATGATTGGTGAGGCCAAAAAAGTCGTCAAAATTCCCGTGATTGGCAATGGTGACGTGGTGACAGTTGATGACGCCCGCCGCATGCTGGATATTGCCAAAGTTGACGGCGTGATGATTGGTCGTGGTACTTACGGCAATCCCTGGATTTTTGAACAGACCAAACACTACCTCAAAACCGGTGAAATGCTGCCAGAGCCCACTTTAGAAGAGCGTGTTGAGGTCTTGCTGGAGCATCTGGATCTTTCCATTAAGTTCAAAGGTGAACGCCGTGGCGCTCTCGAAATGGGCAAACACTACGGCAATTATTTAAAAGGCGTGCGTAACGTCAAATACCTTAAAGCTGCGCTGCGCAGCATGATGGGCTATGCCGAAATCCGCGAAACAATTGAAAAATTCATCAGCACTGCTGGCTATGACGAGCCGGGTGAGGCACCCGAAACTGAGCAACTCTCTGAAAACGAAGCTATAAACTCTGAAGAAAATCTGGCGGAAGTCGCATGAAGCTTGATCGCAAAATTGGCCTGACAGGCTTACTGACAGCTCTGACAACCCTACTTGCCTTTGGGGGACAATCAGCTCCAGCTGTTCAGACCTTAGATAAACAAACTGTGCGTTTTGTGAGCTTTGGCGATTTTGGTACAGGTGCTTCTGTTCAGTATCAAGTCGCTGACGCCATTGACAAAAAATGCAAGGCCTCAGGCTGCGATTTTGCGATTACCCTCGGCGACAATATTTACAATAATGGCGTCACAGCTGTTAGTGACCCCCAGTTTCAAAGTAAATTTGAAAAGCCTTACGCTAAGCTCAATTTTCCGTTTTATATGACCTTGGGCAATCACGATTATCGGGGCAATGTTCAGGCTCAAGTTGACTATACTCGCCAGAGCAAAAAATGGAAAATGCCCTCACGCTATTATGTTTTTAGCGAAGGGCCTGTGACCTTTTTTGCCTTAGATACCAATAAACCTGACAGCGCTCAGTTTAATTTTATGCAGCGCAAGCTGGCAGAATCCACCACGCCCTGGAATATTGTCTTTGGCCATCATCCCCGTGTGACCAACAGCTTTTATAAAAACACCCAAAGCGCTGAGCTTAAAAAGTTGATTGACCTGTTTTGCGGCAAGTCCAAAATTTATCTGGCCGGCCATGAGCACGATAAACAGCATCTAAAAGCCACAGCCTGCGGCATGGACTATTTAATTGCTGGCACAGGCGGTGGCCAGCGCCCTCCTGGCCGGGGCCCCAACACTTTATTTGCAGGCAATACCTTTGGCTTTGCCTGGTTCGAAGTCAGCCAGAATCAACTTCGCTTTGAGCTCTTAGACGCCAAAGGCAAAATGGAACATAGCCATAAGATTGGTAGGTAGGGTTGGTAGGGAGCATGTAGTAGGAGGTAGGTGAGGGAAGAGTTTAAGCCTGCTCCCTGACTTAGGTTGTGCCCTAAACATCAGAGCATAACTATAAACAATCATCTCGTTTACATCCTTCGACAGGCGCAGGACAAGCGGGTTTTCAACCTTATTAGTATTGCTTAGAAACACCCCAAGAAATCTAGCTCGTCCAGAACAGCCAGTAGGTGGGCTTAAAGTCTTATTCTTCTCCCCACTTACTCCCTACCCTCTACTACCTACCGTTCAAGCTCTCTGAATTCCCGCAGGTGTGGCGAGTGCTTCGGCGACCAGTTCTTGATCAATCGGGTCACCATGAGTGAGGATGTAGTCAAGATGGGTAATTCGGTCCTGGCCCCAGAGAATCTGGTCATTTAATTTAAAGCTGGGCACCCCAAATACACCCTGCTGAATCGCAGACTCAGTGTTTTGGCGCAGCTGATCTTTGACAGCGTCGCTATTACAGGCCTCTTCTGTAAAAGACAAACCGTGATTAGCCAGAACACCGGCTACGGTTTTCCAAAGGCTCAGATCATGGCTGGCCTGCCAGGCTGCAGCAAACAAATCAGTCACCACCACATCCAGTTTGTCAGGGGCTTGTTGCGCGACTAATACGGTGGCACGCAGGGCATGTAGGGGGTTAAACGGATGAGTGGGAGGAAACTGCATCATCAGTCCTTCCATGGCAGCGGCACGCAGCACATCCGTATAGACCCAATTGCGTTTAACTGGAATCTCTGCGGGGCCGAGTAAGTTGTGATGTTTAAGCATGCCGCCAAACAGGACAGGCACAGGCTCAAGCTTAAGATCATGGGTTGCGACCAGCTCAGGCAATTTTTGCCAGGCCAAAAAGGCATAAGGTGAAATATAGTCAAACCAAACGGTTAAAGTTTTCATGTCTTACTCCAGATAGAAAGACAGCGGGCCGTCTGGCCCGCTGTCAGTACTTTATAGGCTTACGAGATTATTCGCTCTTTTCAGATGCGGGTTTGACGCTAGCGCGAATCGGTTCGCCAAACTCGTCAAAAATCACCACTTCGTCTTCAAGCGCTGCGGGTGCAGAGGGTCCTGCAGGAGCAGCATCCGCTGCTGACTCAAGCTGATGGCTCAGCTCAGACGCCAGTTCAACAGGCACTTCAACCGTGCTGTCAAAATCCTGAACGCCAAATCCAGCCTGCTCAGCAAACATCTCTTCGGGAACCATGCCTTCGGGCATCGGCTCCACCATAATCTGAATGCCTTCGACCAGCTGGCCGTTTTCGTCAAAGAGCTCAGGGTTGCTGGCGCGAGCATCTGCTAAAAGCTGCGCAAGCAGCTCAGGCGGCAAGTCATCTAAGCTCATGGGCACAGCCTGCTGCTGAGGCATCATGGGCATCTGTGGCGGCATCATCGGAGGCATTTGCGGCATCTGATAATCCATCTGCAGATGGAATAGCGTCTGAACCACTTCATAGCGAATATTCGCCATCATTTCTTCAAACAGACCGCGACCTTCACGTTTGTACTCGATCAGGGGATCTTTCTGACCATACGCGCGCAGGCCGATCCCTTCACGCAGAGCGTCCATTTCATGCAGATGGTCAATCCACTTCTGGTCGATCACGCGCAGAATCACCATACGCTCCAGATCGCGCAGCATCTCAGGGCCTAAGATTGCTTCGCGGGCTTCATAAGCATTGGCAGCCTGTTCGGTCAAGAAAACTTCCAGACCTTCAATCGGAATCCGCAGCTCGCTGACGTCAAGTGAACCCAGCAACGGAATGGTCGCGGCCAGCTCAGTATGCAGGCCGACTAAATCCCATTCTTCTTCGGGCACACCGGGTGTGACATAACGCAGCATCATGTCTTTCATGGTGCGCTGGATCATCTCTTCTACAACCGTACGCAGACTTTCGCCTTCGAGAATCTTACGACGCTGCTCATAGATGATTTTGCGCTGATAGTTCATGACTTCGTCGTATTCAAGAATGTTTTTACGGACGCCGAAGTGATACATTTCAACTTTTTTCTGAGCGTTTTCAATCGCTTTTGTGACCATGCCTGATTCAATCGGCTCGTTTTCATCGACGTTGAGCATCTCCATCACTTTAGAGACGCGATCACCGCCAAACATTCTCATCAGGTCATCTTCAAGCGAAAGGAAAAATTTAGAAGACCCAGGGTCACCCTGACGACCAGCGCGGCCACGCAGCTGGTTATCAATACGGCGAGATTCATGGCGTTCAGTGCCCATGACGTGAAGACCACCAGCGTCACGAACCCGTGCGCCTTCTTCTTCAACCTGGACTTTCATCTCAGCCAGAATCTTTTTCTTGAGTTCTTCATCTGCCTCATCTGGATCAATGCCTTCCTGGCGCAGCTTACGCATCATCAGGAACTCAGCGTTACCACCCAGCAGAATGTCGGTACCACGGCCAGCCATATTGGTTGCGATTGTCACCGCGCCATAACGACCTGCCTGGGCGATAATTTCGGCTTCTTTTTCATGGTTTTTAGCATTAAGCACATTGTGTTTAATGCCGCGGCGCTTGAGAATATCGCCGATTTGTTCAGATTTTTCAATCGAAACCGTACCCACCAGAACCGGACGGCCCTGCTCATGCAGCACCGCAATTTCATCAGCAACCGCTTCAAATTTAGCTTTGACGTTTTTATAAATCACGTCTGGCTGATCTTGACGGACCACAATCCGGTTAGTGGGAATCACGGTAACCGGCAGTTTATAAATTTTGCCAAACTCAGCTTCTTCGGTTACAGCAGTACCGGTCATGCCAGACAGCTTGCGATACAGTCTGAAGTAATTCTGCAGAGTAATCGTCGCCAGGGTCTGAGTTTCATCCTGAATCTTGACGCCTTCTTTGGCTTCAATGGCCTGGTGCAGACCATCGCTATAACGACGGCCAAACATCAGACGACCGGTAAACTCGTCAACAATCACAGCTTCAAGCTCACCCCGCTCATTGGGGCGAATGACATATTCAACGTCACGACGATAAAGCTCTTTAGCTTTGACCGCAATCAGCAGATGATGGGCATATTCAGGATGTTCAGCAGAAAAAAGATCATCCAGATTGAGCAGGCGCTGGGCTTTGAGAATACCGCGCTCGGTCAGAATTGCGTTTTTCTGCTTTTCGTCAACGACGTAATCACAATCCTGCTCGTCTTCTTCATAGTCAACTTCATCGAGCAGTTTTTTCTTTTTGTTGTACTCTTTGTGTTTGCCTTCGAGCTGAGCGGCAATTTTATGAAACTGCTTATAAGTATCAGCTGGCTGAGCTAACTGACCGCTGATAATCAGGGGAGTACGCGCTTCGTCGATCAGAATCGAGTCCACTTCGTCAATAATCGTGTAGTGAAGCTCACGCTGCACACACTGGCTGAGATCAGTCGACATATTGTCACGCAGATAATCAAAGCCAAATTCGTTATTGGTGCCGTAAATAACGTCACCGCTATAAACTTTGCGGCGTTCATGGGGCGTCAGGTGATGCAGAATCGCACCAACTTCCAGACCTAAAAAGCGATGAATCCGGCCCATCCACTCAGCGTCACGGCTGGCCAGATAGTCGTTAACGGTAATGACGTGCACACCTCGACCCGGCAAAGCATTCAGATAAGTCGGGCAGGTCGAAACCAGCGTTTTACCTTCACCGGTCTTCATTTCGGCAATCGAACCGCGATGGAGCATAATGCCCCCAATCAGCTGAACGTCAAAGTGACGCATGCCGAGTACGCGCTTAGAAGCCTCACGAACCGTTGCAAAAGCCTCAGGCAGAATGTCGTTAAGAATTTCCTGCTCTTTTTCGTACTTTTTGTCTTGGTCACGGATATCGCGAGTGGCGTTATCGATCCGCTGACGGAATTCATAGGTGCGGTTGCGCAGCTCTTCGTCGCTAAGCGGCGCGACACTGCTCTCGAGGGCGTTGATGCGCTCGACGATCGGGCGAATTTTGTCGACCGTGCGCTTGTGGGGATCGCCCACGATTTTTTGCAAAAGCTTAAGCATGACTATGTCCTTGAAAACACGATTACTATCTCTCTATTGTACCGCCACTGACCAAAACTTGAAGGATTTAGCCGGGCAGAGCGTAGACTTGGAGGCTGGAAGTTTACAGTTAGAGCTTAAACCTTCTGGGTTTAGCCGCCAAAAATTCGGCCTAAAATCTGAATTAAGTCAGCTTCTGAATTGTCGATGTGGTTGAATAACCACTGAAAAAAGGCACAAAAATCGTTTTAACACCCAGACGCTCAAGCGTAGTGCGCTCAGGCAGATTGTCTAAACTATAATCACCCGCCTTGGTGTAGACATCGGGTTTTAAGGCTTCAATCAACGCGTCCGCTGTGGCGTCTTCAAACAGCGTCACAAAATCCACGCAGCCCAAAGCAGCTAAAACCTCAGCCCGATCCATTTCACGGTTAACCGGTCGATCTGGTCCTTTTAAGCCCCGTACAGAAGCATCTGTATTCAGGCCAACAAATAAAAGATCGCCAAGCTGGCGAGCCTGCTGCAAATAGCGCACATGACCCACATGTAATAAGTCAAAGCAGCCATTAGTCAGAATCAGGCGCTTTTGAGCGCTCTGTTGACTGCGCCATTGAGCCAGTTCAGAGAAGGGAATAAAAGATAAAAATGACATTATTATGGGTTTAACTTTCGGTTAATCTTTATCAAGACTAAGACAGGGTTAAATCTTTTTGACGATAGTTAAAAGTATATCAGGTAGAGCGTGGGAGAGAGTTATGAAGATTAATGTGCAGGTTCCTCCAGGGCCCGGTAAACCCGTCCCAACCCAACTGCAGCCGGTCAGACCGGCAGCGAGTTTTGCTGCACAGCCTGTACAGGCCGTTAATTCAGCTCGCAACACTCCCCCTGCAGCCGGATTTTCTAACGATACCGTTCATATCTCGCTTGGCAATCGCGTCAATGGCCGCCCGGCGACGGCGTTTAAGTTTAGTGATGCCCCTGACGCTGGTCAAAAAGAATTTGGTTCAGCTGTACACGTTGAAACCCCTCGTGACCCTGATGCCCAGCGTTTATTTGGCCTGTTAAATCTCACCGCTAATCAGCGTCAGCAAATCCGCGCAGCAGAATCTCGCGCTTTTGATCGCTTTTTTCATGCTGGCAACAGCCCTGAGCGCGGCTCCATTCAGGCTAAATTGCGCCAGGCCGCCATCGAAACCCACCAACCTGGATTTTTAGAACATAACTCTGCCATGAGCATCACCGATCAAGAAAAAGATCAGATCATGGATGCCTTAAAGCAGTATGGCGAAGAACTCGCTGCCATTGGCATCAGTGGCCGCAACAAGCGCGAACTTCAGCGCTATGTTGAAGATAAGTTCTACATTACGATTTTTGACCGCGACCGCGATGAGTTTCAGGATTATTTTAAAGGTGGCGTCAAAGACTTCTTTGGCGATTATTTTGGCAATAACACACCGGATAATAATCTTGTCAATCCAGCCAAAGCCCCAACAAGTGCCGGTGTGGTAGAACTAAAGGGCGAAAAAGAGCAGCAAGAAGAATACAAATGGCGCTTTTTTCAGCCGCGAATGAGCGTTTCGCTAAAGGGAGTTGACTTTAAAGAGGCAACGATTAAACCCAAAGTGGATCTGGTTAAACTGCGTGGCCCTGCTGACACAGAAGTTCGAGTTGTGGCAGATGTACCCTTTAACTTCAATGGCAAATACGAGCCCCGTGGAGAAATCTACGCTCGCCGCATTATGAATCACAAACCGGGTGAGTACGGCGGATGGAAAGACAATGTCTGGGCCGAAAGCCGTACAGAATACGATTTTAGCGAACAACAAGTTCGCACCAGCTTAGGTGTGCGCAAACAGATTTCACCAGACGCCTCAATGGGTTTTTACGGCATGTACTCTAAAAACTTCTCTGGCGGGAATGCCCCAGAAGATCTGGGTCTGGGCGTCAATTATCAGTCGCGCTTTAACTAATTTAGCGGGTTAAATTACAGCTGTTAGACTAACAAATGAATGCCGCTGCTCAAACTCAGGCTTTTTTACGCTTATTTATTGCGTTACCCTTACCCGAACAGGTTGTTAAAGCCTGTCAAAGCTTACAAACCAGGCTTAAAGCTCACTATCGTGAACTTAATACCCCCATTCGCTGGAGCCCGCCTGAAAACTTACATCTGACCCTGCATTTTTTGGGCCAGATACCCCGCCAAC
>CAJYHH010000465.1 GCA_913773825.1 Candidatus Sericytochromatia bacterium
CTCTTTCCCTACACGACGCTCTTCCGATCTTAAAGCGCCAGGGGGACTGACCCCCTGGCCCCCTAACGAATTTGACTGACCTGACTTACAATAGAGGAAGACACTTATGACTTCACGCGAAAACCACTTCGACAAACTGATTACAACCTATTTCGACAGACTCTGGGCCAACGAAGCCTATCTGGGCGCTATGGGCGGTCTGCTCAAACAGAGCTTTGCTGCTCGCGCTCAGTGGAACAAACAGCTTGAACAGTTTTGGAGCGCTTGGCAGCTTCCTAATCAGGAAATGCAGCAGCGCACCCTGCACGGCGTCAACACCCTGCTGACCGAATGGCGCTTTGAGCAGGAAGAAGTCAATGAGCGTCTGGCAAAAATGGAAAGCGATATCGCTGAATTAAAAGATCTGGTTGCCCAGTCGGTTAAACAGCCTGCTGCTAATGCAGCTGCCCAGGCTCAAGCGCCTAAAGGCCATAAAGGCAACGACAAAGGTTCAGATAAACATAACGGGGGCCAGAACTAATGTTTAGCACTTTTGCTCTGCCCGGCACTCTCAGCACAGACGATCCTCGTCTTGAGCTGATGCCCCCGCTGTTTCAGGAATCCCTGACTTACGAGCGCGAACAGGTCACGCCGATGCATGCGGTTTATCGCGAAAATAAGCTGACGCTCTGGAAAGTCACCAGCTCTGAAAAATCTACTAAAGTTCCTCTGATCCTGGTTCCGGCTCTGATTAACCGTCAGTACATCCTCGACCTGAGTGAAACCAACAGCCTTTGCCGTTCGCTCAGCGAAGCTGGCTATGACGTGTATCTGGTCGACTGGGGCACGGCAACCGGTGAAGATCGTTGGCAGACTTTTGCCGATGTGATCACGGGCCCGATGAAGCGCATTGTGCGTAAAGTAACCCGTTTGCATGGCCGTAAACCTGTGCTGTTTGGCTACTGCCTGGGTGGTATCATCAGCAATATCTTTACCTCTTGCTACCCCGATGCAGTGGCTGGCCTGATCGCCATGACGGCTCCGGTTGATTTCTCTAAAGCTGGCTATATGGCGCTTTGGACGCGTAAAGACTATCTTGATCCCCATGGTGCAGTGGCTGCGCTTGGCAATCTGCCACCCGAAATGATTCAGAATGGCTTTGTGGCTCTCAAGCCCGCTCAGTTTCTGAAAAAATGGCGTACTGCCTGGGAAAAACAAGACAGTCAGGCTTTTCTGGATAATTTCTTTACGCTTGAAACCTGGGTCAACGACAATATTCCGTTCCCCGGCGGAACCTGGCAAGATTACATCCACTGGCTTTATCAGGATAATCGTCTGTTTAAAAACGAACTTTGGATTGAACAGCATCATGCAACCCTGGATAAAATCACCTGTCCGGTGTTAACGATTGTGGCTGAACAAGACCACATTGTTCCTCCTGATTCTGCTCTGCCTCTGCATCAGATGGTGGGCAGCAGCGACAAACAGGTGCTCTCTTTGCCTGGTGGTCATGTTGGCATCATCGCCAGCGGTAAAGTCTTCCCAAGACTGGTTAACTCAATGACGGAGTGGCTCAATGAGCGGGACTTCGCCTAAGTCACCGATTTCATTGTTAAACACGCTGCAGGAACAGCTGCGGATCCGTTTGCAATACGGGCCTGAGTTCATCGGCGATCTGGATAAGATCGACGTTGGGCTCACGCCCCGGACTTGTGTTTATACCGAAGGGCCTCATAGCCTCTGGCATTACTCTTCGCAGAAAGTACTGGCCGAGGGTGAAAGACCCCTTGGGCCGGTGATGCTGGTCTACTCGCTGATCAACCGTCCGTATATTTTTGATTTACGCCCCGGTCGCTCACTGATTGAGTTTCTTTGTCAGCAAGGCTATGACGTCTATTTACTCGATTGGGGTGACCCAACACCTGAAATGGGCTTAACCAGCTTAGCTGAGCTGATTACAGGCGTGATGCGACGCTGTATGCGCAAAGTTCAGCGCCTGAGCAAACGCTCTAAAATCCCCTTGTTGGGTTACTGTATGGGCGCCAGCTTTACGGCACTCTATGCAGCTTATCGCCCTCAAGATATTGAGCGGATGATTCTGTTAACGCCGATTCTGGGTAATGACGGAGACGGTCAGCTACAGCGTATCGCCATGCACCAGGAGCTCGCTAAAGGCGTTTTAGACGCTCAGATTGTCAGTGGCCGCCAGCTTAAGTGGTTTTTTAACGCGGTGAAACCCGCTGGTGTATTTAAAAAAGAACGTGATTTCTGGCAAAACTTTGACAGCAATGTCTTTCTCGACCATTTTTTACCGGTTGAAAAATGGTCAAACGACACGCCTGATCTGCCCGGTAAAGCCTTTCAGGAATTTATCGAGCTGGTAATCCGTCAAGACGGCCTCAAAAAAGGCAAAGTCCGTTTAGACGGCCAGGAATTTGATTTTTCAAATGTCACCTTCCCGGTTTTGGCTGTAGTGGCAAAACATGATTGGATTATTCCGGCTTCTTCGCTTAACTCCTGTGCAGAAGTGCTCTCTAGCGCTGAGTTCACGCCATATATGCTCAACGGCGGACATATTGGCTTAGTCGTTGGCCGCTCAGCGGGTATGCTCTGGAAAGACCTTGCGGATTTTTTACAAGGTGAGACGGTTGCTTCTCCGGTTCGCTAAGCCCGTCAGATAAAGGACCCAGATAAACAGAGCTAGATTGAGCAGGCTTAAAGCAGGTGCCAAGACCGGCATAAAATGTTGATTGAAAGAAACCAGTGCCTGATTAATACTGTTACCTACCCCGCCTTCAAGATAAATCTTGGTGCCGGGGTATTCATACGTCAGATTGAGCATAAAGCTGAAAGAATAGAATCCGAATGGCCAGCTCAGTTTTGGTATAAAAGCTATGCTTGCTAGCAAAAAAAACAGCCCGCTAAACAAATAACGCTCATGCATACGGGTTGCAAACAGAAAAAAGCCTAGCAAAATCACGGTGGCTGTTAGCCATACGCTTTGTTCCCGTTTTTGATCTGCAATTTGATGATAAAAACGTAGGGCTGCAGTATAAACTGCTGCAAATATAAATAGTCCCCAGGTTTTATGCTGAAGCAACCAGGGAGCATCGGGAGAATTACCTAAAATACTGCGGGTATCTGGTAGCCACATACCCGTAAAGCTCCAAAGATTAAATGCCTGAATGGAGCTGTGTGGGTAGAGTTCAGCCTGTTTAAAATACTGTTGCCAGAGCCAGGGTAATGTTTCTGACAGGTGACCGACAAAAGGCCATGTAATCAGCATCGCTAGGCTAAATGACAGCAAAGTGCCGTAAATAAGGGGTGGCCATGCACGCTCGCGACAGATCATAAACAGTTGAAGTGGCAATAAGATCAAGCCTTGCGGCTTAATCAGAATATTTAGAGCTGTTAGAGTCAGGGCTCCAATATGTTGTTTGCGGATGGCTAATTCAAGGCTTACGAGTTGAAGCAGCAGAGTTATAGAATCAATTTGTCCCCAAATGGCTGATTCATAAATGCTGCCTGGATTGAGGCAAAATAGGGCTGCTGCTGGTAGTGACAGTCTAGGAGCATAGTGTCTACAGTGACGATAAATCAGGGCCGAACAGCATAGATCAGCCAAGATCGCCGGAAACTTGATCAGAGCGATAAAAGCCTGTTCACCCAGTCTTAAGCCTTCTGCTAACATGCCAATCATTTTAAGCACTAAGACATATAAAGGCGGGTAGTCACAAAAAATGGCGGGATTTTGGTAAATGGCTTGTAAGCCATCCCGTGAGACATACACGCACCAAGCAAAAAAGTTCTGAATATCTGTAGGATGACCACGTACAACAAGGGCTAAATTTAACCGGATGATTAGACCTGCCAGCAGTAAAACGGCCAGTAGCAAGCCCTCACGTTTAAAACGTGTCTGGGAAACTGAAATTTCTGATGGGTGCATATCCGGAAAATTATAGCAAGAATTACTTTTAGTCGGCCTTTTATCAAAGGCTAAACCTCAAATCCAGCGCCTATTTGGGAACCCTAAAATGAATATAGTCGTCTTCTGTCTTAGACGTAAGGGCCGGTCTGTTTCCTCATGCTGTGTGTTTTAAATGTTAGTGGCTTCAAATTGTTTGGGGATTGACGCCAGGCTTGGCTTTTCCGTTTAATAAAAGTATGGCTAGAGCAAGAGAGAGTAAGATTATGAGCCAAGTATCAGATGTTCTCGCAACTTTGCAGTTGCTGCGGGCGGATGCTGAAGCACTCGCTCACCAAAAGCACCTTGAAGCTGCCCAAGAAAGCCTTAAAATGACCCGTAAACGGGTGCATGAACTGCTTCCTGTCTCTCCTTCGCCAGATTTTCAGCAGGCTTATGAAATTTCGCTGCGCCGTGCTGAAATTGAATGGCTCTACTGGTCACACCGCCAGGCTTTAGAGCAAAGCACCCTGCCCGCACTTGAAAAAGCTCAGGGTTGTCAGGAGCTGGTTCAGCGTAAAGACACTGCTTTATCTGAGCTTCCACCTGTGCCCGTGCTAAACCATGAAGATCAGCAAGCGCTGTTTCAAGCCTTAATGTGTAATGCTGTTGAACAATACGTCGATCAGACGATTGCGGATGTGGCTTAAAGAAAATTTTCTAGTCACGAGACCAAAAAAAAGGCCCGGACAATTTGTCCGGGCTTTTTAACTTATGTCTGTTTTAAGGATCCGTTTTTAGCTGTTGAGGCTTAGCGGATATAGTGCATCGACTGAATCACCATATTAAAAATTTTCCATTTGCCATCGCGATTGGTGCGTAAGGTGTAAAGCACTTCTTGTTCAACAGTGCCGGTAAAGTCACTGGTGCGGCGTTTGACAATGGCAGAGGCAATATCTGCAGACTGGCTCTGGATTTTAGCCTCAACAATATTGTATTGAGTGCGCGCATTGCGCAAATCCGTATAAATAGCGGGCATCAGCTGATTAAACTGTGAATCAGTGTGTAAAGTCGCCCAATATTCGGTGATATTGTCGCCATTGAGATTATTGGCGTTGTCATGAATGACCTGAATTACGGCCTGGGTTGTGGGGTCAGGCGTGGGGGAGGAGCTGGGGCTGGCTGAGGGCTGAATATTTACAATCTGGCTGATAGTCTGTGGTGGGCAGGCAGTTAGCAAACTCAGGCAAATCAAACTAAAGCAGAGCGATAGGGCAAATTTCATAGACACACAACTCCGAATCGGAACTGTGGACTATTATATCGCCAATTGTGGTTCTTGATATCGGCCTGCCATGTAAACGCCTTGGAGAAACGCAAGGCCTTTTGTCTCTCCAAGGCGTCTATTTGGCTTCTTTCCAGTTAATCCCGGAATGTGCGTCAACTTTTAAAGGCACGTTTAAAGGCGTGACTTCTTCCATGAGACGGGTGATTTCTGGGACAGCTGTTGCCAGCAAAGATTCAGGCATTTCAAACACCAGTTCGTCATGAACTTGTAGCAGCATATCAATCGGTTCACCGCTTGTTTTGAGCCAGTCGTGAATC
>CAJYHH010000466.1 GCA_913773825.1 Candidatus Sericytochromatia bacterium
CTTTACGACTGGCAATCATGCCCGACTGAGCGGCAGGCAAAGCCGCTTTTTCGCCTTCTTTTGGCGCAAGTTTTTTAACTTCAGCGTCTTTTTCTTCCTGACGCAGCATCACAATTCCGATCGCCGCCATCAGGCCCGAAAGCAGTAAAAACGGCAGCTTGGGCAAAGGAGTAAACAAACCAAGTACCAGCAAAAAGAACGAGACCACTAAAACACCGCGCGGCACGGTCAGCAATTGGCGTGAAACCCTCTCACCCAGGCTGTTTTCGCCTGCGGCACGTGAAACCAGCACACCTGTTCCAATCGCAATCACCATCGCCGGAATCTGGCTGACCAGACCGTCCCCAATGCTCAGGACCGTATAGCGGGACATCGCGTCAGTAATCTCCATGCCACGCTGAAACGTGCCAATTAAAATCCCGCCAATAATATTCACAAAGGTGATGATAATCCCGGCAATTGCGTCACCGCGCACAAACTTACTGGCACCGTCCATTGAGCCATAAAAGTCAGCTTCTTGCTGGACATCACGCCGACGAATCCGAGCCTGGTCTTCGTCAATCAGACCCGAGTTTAAATCCGCATCGATCGCCATCTGTTTACCGGGCATGGCATCCAGGGTAAAACGAGCTGCAACTTCTGAAATACGCCCAGCACCGTTAGTGATAACAATAAACTGAACCACAACCAAAATAATAAAAATCAAAATCCCGACAATGTAATTGCCGCCAATGACAAACGAACCAAAGGTTTCGATCACTTTGCCAGCATCGCCATTGGTCAGAATCAGACGGGTTGACGAAATATTCAAAGATAATCGCAACAGCGTCAAAACCAGCAAAAGGGTTGGAAAAGTCGAAAACTCAAGCGGCCGCTCAACATAGAGCGAAACCATCAGCACTAACAGGGCCAAAGCCAAATCCAGCGTCAGCAAAATATCTAAAGCCCAGGTAGGCAAAGGCACCATCATAAATGAAACAATCACGATCATCAGCACCGCAATGCCGATATCGCCCTGTTTGAGCATGCGGTCCATAAACGAAGCGGAGGGAGCCTCTGGTGCAGCTGATTTGTTTGGCGTCAGGGCCATCTCTGTCAGGCTCGCTCCATTAGATTAAATGGCGCGGCGGAGCAGTCACCAGCTTACGAATAATCTGTTCGGCTTCAGTCGTATAGCCGAGTTTACGCTGGCGGTATTTGGCCAGTTCTTCCCGAAAAAGCGCCATATCGGGCCCATCGTGTAACAGGCCATCCAGTAACTGAAGTGTGCGCGGTTCATTAAACAGATCAGCCAGAAAATACTGAAACCGTTCATTAAAAATTGGGCTACGCGGCCAGGCAGACTGCAGATGTGAAGGAAAAGAAATAAACGGAAAAATCGCTTCAGGGGCCACTTCTTTTAGCGCTTCAAGCTTCATCTGCAGCAAAGGACTTAACTCAACAGCAGGCATCAGATTGCCGTCAGCATCCAAGCCCAGACTCGACCCAAAACTAATGCCCGGAATATCGCGCAGCGCACTAAATACTAAACCTGGATAAGTCAATGACTCGGTTAAGAACAGCTCTGTGGCCTTAAACAGATTGCCGAGTAATTCCATATCCAGCGTGGGAAAAAAACGAACCTGCACATTGTCAAAGTCAAAGTCTTCAAAAGGCGGCGGCATATTGACCACTGCCAGCAAATAATTGCCTTCCAGCTGATTAAAATAATGAATCAGGGTTTCAACCATCACCGGAAAATGCGGCGCGAGATTTTTTTCTAAAGCCATCAGGGTGTTTTCAATTGGGAACACCATCGTAATCACTCGCGCATCTGGCGGGCAACCCAGCTGATTACGCACTTCGTCTCGCACGCTATAAATCGCTAAAGAAGACATCTGATCCTGGCAGCCCCACTGCAGAAGCTTAGGATTTTTTGTTGGCCCAGAATCATGCGGTGGGCAGACTTTAATCATAAAGTCATAATCGAGCACAAAAGGCGGTTCTTCACCGGCTAAAACATAAGGCGCAAACGCTAGCTGATCGTCAGTTGTTTTGAGCAGATTGGCGCGGAAGTCCATCACCGCAATAATACCTTTAACTTCGTCCAGCCATTCCAGCTCAACATATGTCAGATCAGGCGCATCAGGCACCAGCAAGACATAGGGGTCTACCAGAATCACAATCTGGGGGTCAAAGTCTTTAAGTAACTGGGACCATTCTTCATAACCAAATCCAGGTTTGGCAACCGTAAACTCAACATTGCGATTTTGAAGCGTAACCTGAGTTAGGGGCAGAGTGGGCACCAGCAAATGATTTTTGACATTGCGCATCGGCAGTTGATTGATAAAAGCATCCAAAAATAGCATCTCATCAAAGGACATATCGCCCGCGATCAGATAAAGAACTTTGATCATGCCTGCGGCTCACTTCCAGCAGAGAAGCTCTGGCCTTCAGTCACCTGACCAGATTGATCAGCCGCTACAGGTTCAGCATTTAAAGCAGCGTATTTGGCCTTCATTTCATTGTAGACTTCACGGGTCCGCTCGTTTTCAGGGTCGAGTCTCATAGCCTGTTCACAAGCTTCAATTGCGGCTTTTTCATAGCCGGCAATGTCGTAAAGAATTGCCAGAATTTCAAAGGCCTCAGCGCGGTTGGGATCCAGTTGAACCACTCGTTCAAAGGCTCCCAGAGCCATTTCACCATTAGCCGTTTCCATAAAAATCAGACCCAGATGCTGAATCAGATCAGCGTCTTCTGAGTTATCTTTAATCGCGCCGCGCAGTTCATTCACGGCCAGCGGATATTTACCCTGGCGGCGATACATTTCAGCTAATGCCACACGCGCTTCGAGAATTTCAGGTTTATGAAACACCAGATACTGAAAATTGGCAACGGCAGCATAATAATCCTGAAGAATGGCATAAACATTGCCCAGCATGTAAAAAGCATCAAAGTGGTCAGGATTGAGCTGGGTGACTTTTTCAAAAGCTGTTTTAGCCTGAACTAATTTATCTTGTTTAGTGTAGAGCAAACCCAGATTGTAATAAGCTTCTACCCCATCAGGGTTGACCTGAATCGAACGCAGATAAAGCTGCTCAGCTTCTTTAAAGCGATCGGTTGTTTGCTCAAGTGCGGCTAAGTTGTTATAAGCGCTGTAATCACGGGGATCTTTTTGAGCAGCTGTCTGAAACATCTGACGAGCCCGCTCCATATCTCCCTGACCCATCGCCACCAGACCCAGATTGGTATAAGCCGAGGCAAGATTAGGTTCAGCCTCAAGTGCAGCTTCAAAATGGGCTTTGGCGCTGTCGAAATTTTCTTCCTGAATGGCTCGGATGCCCTGGTCGAGATATTCGATGGCCGTTTCGTACTTGCTCACGCTGCCAAATCCTTTGTCTGTGTTTGGTCTTCATTATAGCTGATTTTTCTAAGCCCAATTTTTCTGAACGTCCTTGCTGGGCCATATGTACTGTGCTAACATAGCTCTTGTTCGAATGACGGCGTTGTCACTCAGACCCAGCCGATTCGCTGACACTAGTTCACTAGCAGCCCTTCGAACAGACGACCTTCGGGCAGTTGGCGCAGTGGTAGCGCATCTCGTTGACATCGAGGAGGTCACAGGTTCAAATCCTGTACTGCCCACTCTTTAAATCCTGTCTAGCTTCTAGACAATTCAAGACTGGCCCAAACTTCTGGGCCAGATGTCGTTTTTTGAACGACTTTAGACAAAATCTCAGACCATCACAAGCGATTCAGCTCTGATGAACTCAGAGAATCACTCAGAAAAGAGTGAAACCTGGGCTACTTGATCCCACTTTTCAGATCCTGTGATACAATAGATTGTCTCAGTCCGTCTTAAACCCACTGCAAAGTATTTTTAAATTGTCTTTTAACTTTGTCTTCTAACCAAGACACAGCATATTACTCAACGAGATTGAACGAGGTTTTTACTTCATGGCTAACTATAAATCTGCCAAGAAGCGCATCTTGGTAGCCGAGCGCAACCGTCGCCGCAACGTGATGATCAAGTCGCGCGTCCGCACTGCCCTGAAAAAAGCGCTGCGCGGCCTCCAAGAAGGCAGCGAACAGCTCGAGACTCTGACCAAACATGCGGTCAGCCAGCTCGATAAGGCTCAGAACAAAGGCGTTCTGCACAAGAACACCGTTGCCCGCTACAAGAGCCGTCTGCTCAAAAAAGTTCACGCTGCATCCGCTGCTCAATAAGCGGTCAGATTAGAACTCATTAGACTTTTAACTCACAGGCCTCCGATTTAACCCAATCGGAGGCCTGTTTGTTTTGGCTGATTTTTACCCATATCACAGGCCTAACAAGCTCTCATCAGACTTACTAACTACACTTACTAAATTGACTTAATTGAAGCCAAGTTTTCGTCTTTGTTTCAATTGAAACCTTAATCAGATCAAGCGCAGAGACATTCTCCGCTAATCGTCGCCAATTTCATTTCTTTAGCTCAGCAACTCGGCTTTATCCTAGAGCTGAGCACTGTTTTTACAACAAAACCCAATTCTGTCTAAAAGTTAAGATACGGCGCAAAAACAGCCTAACTTCTTAACATATTCTTAGTATTGCATCTATAAAATTGTCATAGACTCTTGATAAAAGTAGCTCGATTTTTCCAATTGCAGCCAAGAAACAGAAAAAACAGCTAAACTTATGAACTTCGTGATTTTTTTTGCAAGCGCTCACTGTATCCTATTTGTTCTTGATAGATACTATGTTTATAATGTGTTTCTAAAACGCGTTATCTTGAATTTAGAGTGATTATTAGGAGATATCAAACTCATGTTAAACATTGGGTATGGAAACATCGTTCCGCTCAACCGCATTATCGCCATCGTATCTTCCGATTCCGCGCCCATCAAACGCATGATTCACGAAGGACAGAAATCTGGCAAACTCGTCGACGCAACCTACGGCCGTAAAACCCGTAGCGTCGTCATCACCGATTCCGGTCATATCGTGTTGTCTGCATTTACTGCAGATTCGCTTGCTAAGCGCGCTGACGGCTCCTATTCCGAAACCGCCGCCAAGAAGAACGACGACTAGTCCCAAGGAGTAAGGAAGAGTGAGCATGCTGAGCATCGGTTACAGTTACCGCGTCCCCGTCGCTAAAATCGCCGCGATCGTGGCTTCTGATTCGGCTCCCATCAAGCGCCTGATTCAGCGCGCCCGCGAAACCGATAAGCTCCACGACTGCACAAAGGGCAAAAAGACCCGTAGCGCGGTCATTACCTCGGATGACGAGGTCTATCTCTCGGCTTTTACCGCGGATTCGCTGGCCAACCGCCTTGAAAGTGCCTATCTGATGTCGAAAGTCATCAATGCTGGCGCCAACTGGCTCAATCCCAGCTATCGCAAGCGCATCAAAAAATAAACGTCTTGCGACCAGCTTAGATTCAATCTAAAGCTGACGGCTTTACCGCCGTCAGCTTTTCTGCTTTTTGTCGAGAATCTCTAAAATTCGAGAAAAGTCCTCTGGCAACGGCGCTTCAAGACTGATTTCAAGATCTGTGCGCGGATGCCTAAACGACAGGCGATAAGCGTGAAGCAAAGGACGCTCAACCTTAAAAGCATGTTTGCGCTTTGTGCCATAAACACTGTCCCCGACAATCGGGTGATGCACATGGCGCAAATGTACTCTGATCTGATGAGTCCGGCCTGTATCAAGCTCCAACGCCAACCAGGTATAACCTTCAAAGCGTTTCACAACCTGCCAGTGTGTCCGGGCAAAACGTCCGCCTTCTACAACCGCCATGCGCTGGCGTTCAATCGGATGGCGATCAATCGGCGCTTCAATGCTGCCCTGATCATCACGAAATCCCTGTTCTGCCAGAGCGTAATAACAGCGCTTCATCACACGCGCCTGCAATTGCTGCTGCAAAGCCTGATGTGCCATATCGTTTTTGGCTACGGCTAATAAACCACTGGTTTCTTTATCTAAACGATGAACAATGCCAGGGCGCTCAACCCCCCCAATGCCGGATAAATCCTGACAGTGATGCAGCAGAGCATTAACCAAAGTGCCAGAACCATGGCCCGCCCCTGGATGGACAACCATGCCAACGGGCTTATTAATTACCAGCAGATCAGCATCTTCATAAACAATATCTAAAGCAATATCTTCAGCGGTGATTTCCAGGGTTTTGACTTCTGGAATATCCCAACTGAGCTGATCGCCTGTTTTGAGTTTATAACCGGCTTTGCTAATCGCTTCGTCATTGACGCGCACACAACCTTCATCAATCCATTTGCGCAAAAGTGAACGACTGGGTGAGTTTTCTTGCTGGCCCAGAATCTCGTTAAGAACATGGTCCAGACGTTGTTTATTATGGGTTTCTGTAACTAAATATTGAGACATGGGGGTATTTTAGCGGGGCCTGAAGGTGATGGGCTATGGGCTCTGAATAATTGCTTGAGAATTGCGCCTAAAATAAACAGACCGAGATAACCCAAACTAAGCGACAGTTCTGAGTTTAAGCTCTTTGACCCAAAGTGCAACCTGCTCACGTTCATCTCTGTCTAGCACCCGATCCAGACCCGGTCGATCAGCCGCTTTATACATGGGCCGATACTGATGCATGATATTTACAGCCACACCAGGATAGTCTTTTGCCAGCATTTCTAAAACCGGTCGTGTACAACATTCTAAGTGCCCTGGCACCACCAGATGCCTGACCAGTACAGCAGCACCTTGCTGAACATAAGCATTTAGATTATTGCAAAAAGTATTTAGATAATCGCTTATTTTAGTCAGCTTCCAGGCACAGCTGTCATTACCATGTTTAAAATCAGGCAGATAAATGTCTGCCACACCTTCCATCAAGTCCAGACCTTCAGCTGACAAAGTGGCATTGCTGTTAAACACCAGTGGAGCTGTGACGCTTGGGTCTAAAGCTAAAGCCAGCTCAAAAATCGCGTGAAGCTGGGGCTCTGGTGTACCCCCAATCAGACTAATGGTGCGATAACGCGATTTTTGCTTTAACAGCGTGTTCGCTAAATCTTCTGGATTTAAAACCGCTCCAGCGGCCAAATCAAAGGTTTCGCGCCAGTTATGGCAATACAGACAATGCATCGTACAACCGCTAAAAAACACTGCCCAAGTGGGGCTTAAAGGCGCTTCTTCACCCCAATGTAAATAAGAGCCTGAAATCCGCGGCTGGGCGTCTAAGCGACAATAACCTGTTTCACCATTTAAACGATTAACGCGACAATTATGCACACAAAAATTACAGCTGGCCAATAAGCGCCGAGCCAGTTCCAGCTTTATGTCTAGCCAGCTAAAACCTGATTGTTCAGAAAATCCAGCCAAATCGGGTACTTGTTTACGCCAGATTTTTAAACCTTTATCATGCCAATAGCGTAATTCTTTCAGACTGAGCGTAGCCGGATCAGAACAAGACAATAGCATAGCCTTGCTGCGCGTTCTGACAGGCAAAGGTGTTTGTGTCATTTGCTTTAACTCTGTGGCTTAAAGCTGTGTATCAGCCAGATCGCCAGCATCACGGCCAATGCAGGTATCAACAGCATTCTTAACCCCAGCAAGACGCGCAAAACAGCTGTAATTAACCCAAGTGTCACGGGCCAAAAAACCAATAACACCAATACAGCTAAACTAAGCGGCACAAGCAGCTTAAGCGGTAAACGGCGCAAATAGAGCTGCTGGCTCAGACGCCAATAAGACTCTGGCCGCAAACCCAGTTCTGCCGGATTGCGACAAAGCAAGGGTTCATATTCACTAAAGCCCTCTAGCTGGCGATAAAGGGCCTGACGTGAAGCTTCGTCCGCTGCATCAGCGGCATCAAATCGCTTGTGCGGCATGAACACCCCCAAACAAATCTTAGCATTTTCAGCCAAAGCGGAGTCTGATTTAGGGCCAAGAGAATTTCAGACCACTTCAGGAACTTTAGCAGCGTGTCGGCCGTCACAGGAAAAAGTGCAACGGATGGAGATGTTGAATGCGGAATTTTCACCCCTTGATCAGCGGACAGAGCGGTGGACCAAGCAGCGGACAGGCCAAAGAGTTGGATAATCTACAGCTTATGGAACAACGCGTCAAGCAACTAGAATCCTTGGTGCTTGAAATGCGCCTCGAACTCGAAGAACTCAGAGCTACCGTCAATCCCAATAATCAGAAGCAAATCGAAAAAATGCAGGCCTACCAACGACGACTTGACGACATGTTTGGACTCGCTGGCTAAAAGCTCAAGATCCAAACCGTTTATCAAAAACGCTCTAAACATATTCACTCATTCCTACATCCCACCCCATTTACACTCACTTTTTAGTCCTGATCGACTTACTGTTCCCCTTTATAGCCCTTTTCAAACCGGCACCGTAAACGGTCCCTCAATGCTTGATATGTTTTTGCTAAACGCTTTAATACAGAACTTAAAGCAGATATCTAACCACTGACTTCTGCTGCAAGCTGCTGCTAAACTGAAGCAGTTTGTCGATCTTTGTCCATTACGAGTCCCTTAGGGACCCTAGAATTGCTAGATATTGTCATGCCTATCGAAAATCATTCAAATTCAACTCCTGTCATCGCCATTGACGGTCATGCTGGTGCAGGTAAAAGCACCGTTGCTGATCTGGTTGCCCATACCCTCGGCTTTTGGCACGTCAACACGGGCCTCTATTATCGCGCTGTCACCTGGCTAGCCTTTGAGCACCAGCTCCAGCTCGACGATCAAGTGGGCATTGAAGCCCTTGCCCATCAAGCCCAAATCGAAGTGCGTGAAGGTAAAACCCAGCAAGAAGTGTTTATTGCTGAGCGCGCCATTACTGATTTAGTTCGCACGCCTGAAATTAACCGCGCCATCTCACCGGTTTCAGCTTTTGCCGGCGTACGCAGCGCCATTACCAGCCGCTTGCAGAGCCTGACCCATTCTCGCGGCATTATTATGGACGGGCGCGACATTGGCACAGTAGTCTACCCACATGCAGCCTTAAAAATTTTCTTGACCGCTTCGGTTGATGAGCGGGCTCGCCGCCAACACGCAGAAGCGCTCGCCAAAGGCCAGCAGATTAGCTTTGAAGACTTACGTCAGATGATCATCTCTCGTGACGACCAGGATTCTCAGCGTAGCGTTGCGCCACTTAAACAAGCTGATGATGCAATCTGTATCGATTCAACGGGCAAAACACCTAAAGAAATTGCAACTGAAATTCTTATGCTCTGGGAGCGTAAAATTCAGGCCTGATGCGCCTCGGCATTTGCTTGACAGGGCCAACCCCCTGTACTAAACTTACTGTGTGTCCAATCTGGATGCCACAGAAGATGTTTTTCAAACAAGCTTTTAAAG
>CAJYHH010000467.1 GCA_913773825.1 Candidatus Sericytochromatia bacterium
GCCGGAGACAGCTGTAATCACCTTACGAGATTTAAAATCGTGCTCGGTGATTACAGCTGTCTCCGGCCAGGCGGCCATTATTCGTCCCCGCATCAAGTTCCCCGCAATCCCGATTAAAGAGCTCAAAGAAGTCGTGATGCACGATGCTGAGCGCTATATTCCCTTTCCCATTCAGGATGTCTATATTGACTTTCAGGTGACGGGTAATGTGGATGAAGAGGGTGTCAGCAAATACGACGTTTTGCTCGTCACCGCTCAGAAGCAGTTAATCGATACTTATATCGAAACCTTTGCGATGGCAGATATGCAGCTTGTCGCTGTTGACGTTGCCTCATTTGCTGTGATGCGTTCACTGGTTGAGGACGCTGAAGAAGAACAGCTTAATGTTCTGATTCTGATTCGCGGCGAAACAACTGACCTTAATGTCATTCAAAACGGCGCTCCGCTTTTTGCTCGTTCGATTCCAATGGGCAGCAGTACATTTATTGAAACCATTGCCAGCAATATGGGTCTGGAGCTTGAAGAAGCGATTAATATCTTTGATCGTCTAGTCATTCCCGTTGTTGGTGATGAAGAATTTGACGACCCGATGGTTGAGCAAGCGGCAGAAGAAATCCGTTTTCTGCTTAAAGATCTGACTAACGAAATCCAAAAATCGATTGAGTACTTCCATCAGTCCCAGCAAGAATATACCCGGATTCAGCATTTGGTGCTCTCAGACCGAGGCGCAAAGATTAAAAATCTGGATCAGTATTTCTCTCATCAGCTGGGGATCGACGTAGAAATCAGCAATCCTATCAAGCATCTGTCATTTGATGAGGCGACATTCTCACTTGATTATCTCACTGAGAACGCGCCTTTGTTTGCCACGGCGATTGGACTTGCACGGAGAGGAATTGAAGAAAATTGACACGCATCAGTATTAACCTTCTCGGTGTTGAACGCAAAGAAGCACTGCAGCGCAAAGGCCTGAATGTCGACAAGGGTTGGCTGGTTTCAGGCGTTTCGGTAGTTGTTTCGATCCTGCTGGTACTTGTTGCCCAGATGATTCTGGGTGGATGGGTTGCCAGTGCAGAAGCGAAAAAGGCTGAGAATGAAACCATTATTCAAGACCTAAACCGTAAGCTTGAAGAGATCAAGACCCTTGAAGCTGAACGCAAAAATCTGTTGATGGAAGAAAAGATCCTGCGTTTTGTTACGGGTGAGACCTATAAATGGTCTTATTTATTACAAGAAGTCCGTACCTTGATGCCTCTTGATGTCACGATTAATGACCTCAAGATCGGTGCTGACGGCTCATTTACGCTTAACGGTTCTGCAACCGATCACCGTTCAGTGGCTTTGTTCCTGATTAATTTGCAGAATTCTAAAATGATTCAGGATGTCAAGCTGGGATCCAGCGTCAAGGCGAACGTGGACTCAGAAACCGCGTTCACGATTACATGCAAGGTCAAGGCAAATTAGGTTATGGCAAGGATTGAGCTTTTCGGCAGAGGATTTGACACTGACAGTCTGACCACCCTGCACAAGATCATCATCGGAGCTGTCCTATCAGCGGTGATTTTGGGTGCTGGAGTTTATTACATGTTGCTTCCACCCTGGCAGCAACTAGAAACTCTAAATGCTGAAATCGAGACCCAAGAAAACGATATTCAGACCAAACAAGCCCAAGTCAAAAATCTGGATGCACTTAAAAAAGAGTTGGTTCAGATCAAAGACAAGCTTGTCTTGCTGCGCCGTAAAATCCCTAACAGCGATAACGTTGCGCCATTGATGCTGGACCTTGAAGAAGTGACTGAAAATCAGGCCTTGTATGGTAATAACGCTGTACTTAACGATTTTAAGCCTGCTGGTGTTGTGGACTTTACTTTACCAGCGGAGTTGGCTGATGCTTCTGGTTCTGAAACTGCAAAACAGCTTAAACAGCTGCCTGTTTCAATTCGAATCACCAAGATTTCTTATCCGGATCTGATCAAACTGCTGACGGATTATGAAAGCTACGAACGTACTCTGAGTCTGGAAAATCTCGTCATTACTCCAGTTGAGGATGAAGATGCCCTGTACACACCCGTTGATGTCTCGTTTACTCTTAAAGCCTTCTTATTGGCTGGGGGCAGTTAAATGAATAAACATATGATTGCCCTGCCGCTGCTGTTAGTAACGGCGACGGCCTTGCTGATGTTCTCAATTAGCTTGCCTGAAGAGGGTTCCTTGATTGTTGAAAATCCTGGCGCCACTCCCCAACCCGTAGATAGTGCAAGTTCCACTCCTGCTCCCAATGTAAGTGGCTCTCCTGTTGCTCAGGCATCTGGCAAGCCTACTACCAAGCCGACACCAAAACCCTCGCCTTCACCTTCAGCAACACCCCTGCCATCTTTTGGTATTGCTGCAACAACACCTGAGGCGGTTTTGCGAGAAGCAAAACTTCAGGCTGGTCGAGTCGATCCGTTTAAGTCAGTCTTTGCTCCAGATTTACCCGAATTTGAGCCGGCTATTGACCCTGAGCAGTTAACGCTGCCTTCTTTGCCACCTCTGTCAAATATCGACACGCCAACTAATCCCAGTATGCCTTCGATACCATCCATGCCGCAGCGTACACCCGAGCCTGTGGTTGTCGAAACGCCTCCGCCTCGGCCTGCGCTTGATCAGGGCCTAGTGCTAAAAGGTATTATGGACGGTGGTGTAGATCCAATCGCCATTATTGAAGTTCATGGCCGTACAGAACTTGTGCGGGTCGGCGAACGCCTGAGTGGTGGCATTTTAGTCACGTCTATTCATTATGAAGAGCGGCGTGTCACTCTGTCTCGCGGCGGTCAAACCGCTACTTTGACCATTCCTGAACCCATGACCCCGGCTTACTGAAGAGGAGAGAGAAATGAGTTTTATGAAGCAACGTAAATGGTCTGCCGCTTTGGCTGCAGCTTTAGTTCTGAGCAATGTTCAGGCTGCGGCTTTTGCCCGCGATACTCAAATTATCAGTCCTCCGGTTGCCGGTGCGGCTGATCCGCTGAAAATTCGCAAAGCTTTCCAGCTTGAAACAGATCCACTGGTTAGTCTTGTTCACAAAGATGTTTCAGTTGAAATGGTATTGCGTGGATTGGCACAAAAAGCCAATCTTAGCCTGATTTATATGGTTGATGGCGCCAGAGGCAATAGCGCTGCTATTCCATCTGCTGTTAGTAGCGCAGAAGAAGACCCCTTGATGCAGCTTCAGCAGCAAATGGATGCTCCCGCTCCTGGGGCTGCTCCTGCTGCAACGGCTACAACTGGCGCAGCTGTGAATACAATCATTCCTTATTTGGAACTCAAAAATGTTCCTGTTAGTGAAGCCTTTGCGCTTGTGCTGCAGATGAGTGGCTTAGTAGGCCGTCGAGTTTATAATTCTTTACTGATCACTACACCAGAAAGAATGACCAAAATGGGTTTTTCTTCACCCGTGATCAAGACCTATACCATTTATAATCAGGCCGCCCTTCAATCTGTTGCCTCTGGTAATGCTGCAACAGCCGGCTCCAGCGCTGCCAACTCACCCTTGATTACTCAACTTCAGACGATTTATAAAAGCCGTGGAATTACACCTGTTCCAGATACTTTACTAGATGCTCGGACTTCAACCCTAGTCGTGATCGGTACTCAAGAAGCCATTGATATCGCTGATCAGATTGTTCCGGTTTTAGACCGGCCGATGCCCCAGGTTGTCGTTGAGGTCAAACTGATTGAATTAAGTAAACGTGCAAGCCAAGAGCTGGGCGTCACATATGGTTATTCACAAGACAAAACGGGTGTTAGCTTTAATAATACTCTTCCTGAAGGAGCTGGCAATCCAGCGGGTGGTCAGGGTGAATCTGTTATCACGTTTAACTCTTTAAGTCGTTTTGCGCCTAATTTTAACGTTCGCTTGAACGCGCTTGTACGTGATGGCCAGGCTCGGATTATGAGCAGTCCACGATTGACCATTCAACATGGGGTTCTGGCCAAATTTGATGCGACAACTCAGTTCCCAATTGTTAGCACAACTACAACAGCTACTACTGCAACTCAGACAGTTACTCAGTTAAATATTGGTGAATCCGTTCAGATCACGCCTTTTATTGATACAGAGCAGAATATGGTGACCATGAAATTGACTCCGACTATCAGTACACGTGGTGCTGCTGTTAATATTGGCACACAGGCTGTGCCAGAAGTCAATCAACGCCAGGTGGATACTATTTTACGGGTACCAGATGGTGAAAGCGTCATTATTGGTGGACTGATGCGTATGTCTGAAACTGAAAACGTGGATAAAATCCCTTTGCTGGGTGATATTCCTCTGCTTGGCGCACTCTTTTCTACAAGAGAAAAAAGCCAGGAAGAAGTTGAAATTGTTATCATGGTAACACCGCGTATTCTTAAAGCTCAGTAACGCGATAACGCGATGAGGTCTTTACCATGCCCCTGTTTTATGTTGAAATCACCGGCGAAGATCGCCTCGCGATTGAAAGCCGGATTCAGAACAATCAGCTGATTGCGCTGCGTATTAAGCGCCAGATTTATCAGCGTACTGACCGCGTCATCACCGACATCAAAGGCTTTGAGCCATTTAATGTCGGTGAATGGCTGACGCTGGTCAAATATGACAACTGGAAAGGCGAAGCCATTAAAGACGCTCTGCGTCCCACACCGGCTTCTTTTTCACCGTTGGGAATCCACGTCAAAGAAAATTGGGGCTTTTTAGACCCTTTTGCCTTACTGGATAAAGTCTTTGAAGATCTCAAAGTCAATTGGGAAAAAGACTATATCAACTACGGAACTTTGCCACAACTTCCCCCAACCCGCGTTGAGCACTTCCAACGCAATCTAGTTTTTGTCTCTGATCTGGTGCGTTATGTCATTCATGATCGCAGTATTCTGGAAAAGCTCGCCCAAGATCAGGCCATCATGCCCTTGCCGCAGCCTGGCCAAGACGACTGGCTAATTGAAGAAAATGCCACTGCCATGAACCGGATTGAAAAAATTGCTTTGCGCGGACGTCTGAGCATTGAAATGCTCGGCACCCGCCAGATTATTACCCATCGTCCTCGCGCTGAAGGTGAAGACACGATGAAAGCGACGCCGTGACGACCCTTGTCCAGGGGCGTGTAACACACTTCATTGAACAGGTCGGTCATTTTGGCCTGTTCTGTGTCATGGTGCTGCAAGCACTTTTTCGGCCGCCGTTTTTTGTTCATGAAACCATTCGCTCGATGTACACAATTGGCTTTCAGTGTCTGCTGCCCGTGCTGGCGATTGTTGTGCCCACTGGCATGGTTACAACCTTGCAAGGCCTGCAGGTGTTTGAGCTGTTTGGCGCTCAGCGGCTGCTGAGCAGCCTGCTGGCTGAAGCGATTTTCCGTGAACTATCACCCACACTGGTTAGCATTATGGTGGCTTCACAAGCTGGCAGTGCAGTCTCTGGTGAAATTGGTACGATGCGCGTCAAAGAAGAAATTGACGCATTAGAAGTCATGGCCGTTGATCCCTTTCAGTATGTCATTATTCCGCGCGTAATTGCCTTAGCCCTAATGGTACCAATCATTAACGCGATTGCCAGCTTTGGCGGAATTTTAGGCGGTTATGCCGTTGCCATTGGCCTAAAGGGCCTTAACTCCGGTGTGTTTATCGCCAATTTATTTAGCTTTACCAAAATGGCGCATATCTGGGGGGGGATGTTTAAAGCCTGTGTCTTTGGCTTGATTGTGGCTTTGATTAGCTGCTACAAAGGTTATCATGTCACCGGTGGCGCTTTAGGTGTGGGTCGGGCAGCAAATACAACTGTGGTGCACTCAATTTTGTTAATTGTTGCGGTTAATTATTTTCTGACTTCTGCATTGGTGACGCTGCTCGGATGAAGACGCGTCATAGCGTCTTTTCGGCTCTGGCAGCAGCGGCGCTGACTTTGTGCTTGCTGACAGCCTGTTCACCACCCATTGGCGAAGCCCAGAAACTGCTTAAATCGGGTCAATATGAATCCGCTGAGCGTTCTTTGCGGGCTTTGATCAACGATAATAAAGGCGGTCCAGAAGTTGAATCGCTACTGGGTCAAGCTTTGTTTTATACTCAAAGCCCTGAGGCGGCGCTTGATCAACTTGCTCCCCTTTATCAGGCCCATCAAGACAATAAAGTCTATCAACAGGTCATTGCTCATCTCGCTCAACGTTATGCTGAACTTGATCAGCTTGCGCGCAATCCAGAACCCGCTGCCCTTAATACTTATCTTGAGCAAAAACTGCCGCGCTGGTTTGCTGAGCGAGCGCGCTGGGTGCAAGCCCGCGAAGCGGGTAAGGGTTTTGGGTCTTTGGCTAAGTCTGAAGAGCCTTTAGTGAAACAGTTGGTCGGTTGGCGTCAGGCTGGTTCTCATCCGGCTCGTTATCAGCAATTGCTTAAAGATTTTCCTGAGAGCCGTTTTCGCCCTGCCTGGTATGCAGTACTGATTAACAGTGCTTTAAAAGCCAAGCAGTACTCAAGTGCGATTAACTGGCTAACGCTTGAAATTCAAGAAATACCAGCGGGTCATCGCCGCCGCGGTGCTTTATTAGTCCAGCGGGCAGACGCTTTAATCGAAGAAAAACGTCTGCGAGAAGCCTGGCAGGATCTACGTGAGTTTTTAGAGCTTTACCCTAAACATCCTCAGGGTCGAAGCGCGTTGTATAAAGCCCGCGATAAACTCAAACCTGTCCTTGACTCTGCTGATCACGCATTTTTAGCTGAACAGGCCTATGAGCGCTGGATGTATCAGACTGCTTATGCTGAATTAAACAATGTTCCAGCAGGTAGTGCTGCTGCCATTTATAAGCTGGGAAGCTATGCCTTAGAAGCCAAAAGTTATGCGGGTGCCCGGGAGCAGTTTCAGCGTCTGCAAAAAGCGTTTCCAGGCAGTACCGAAGCAGGGCTGGCAACCGTTGGCTTAGCTGCTGTGCAGCGCAATAGCCGGGCTCATGGTGAAGCGATGCGGTTGCTGGAAGAAGTCAAAGTCGCGTATGCGTCTAAACCCAAAGTCTTAGCGGCTGCTCTTTGGGAAGAAGGCATTCTTCATGATTTTAAAAACCGCGATGATTTACGGGCTGCGGCTTATCAGCGTTTGCTAAAAAACGATCCCGATCATCCAGAAGCGATGTCTGCACTCTGGTA
>CAJYHH010000468.1 GCA_913773825.1 Candidatus Sericytochromatia bacterium
CAACGTTTCTGGATTTTATCGATCAATCCGCGGCTTACAAACAATCTTCTCAATCGACGTTTTTAAACAAATGAATCAAGTCATCATCCAAATTTTCATGGAGGCCACATGACACAAATCATTCCGACACAGGCACAGGACTTACTCACTCTCTGGTTTGACACCTTACTTGAAAAACCCGATCAGCAGAGCGTCATGAAACGCTGGTTTAGTTCTGACCCTAACTGGGATCAGCAGTTAAACCAACAATTTGGTGAACTACTCAAACAAGCAGAAGCCGGTGGATTAAAGGACTGGGAACAAACCCCTGAAAGCAAACTGGCGCTGATTATTTTGCTCGATCAGCTTTCGCGTAATCTTTACCGCGGCAGCGCCAAAGCCTTTGCTAACGATCCACGCGCAGTTAAACTTGCTGAACAGATGGTCGAACAGGCTTGGGATCAAAAACTGCATCCCCTACAGCGGCTGTTTATTTATCTGCCGTTTGAGCACAGTGAATCGCTTGCTCATCAGGATCAGGCAATTGAACTATTTGATAGACTCAAAGCTGATCCTTCTGAAATCGTGAGTGAGCAAAAAGAATTATTTGCGATGCTTTTGGATTACGCCCATCGCCACCGCGATGTCATTGTCAAATTTGGTCGTTTTCCCCATCGCAACGCCAGATTAGGCCGGGCAGATACGCCTGAAGAAACCGAATTTTTAAAACAGCCAGGCGCCTCATTTGGTTAGCTTGATCAGACTCTTTAGACGCAGTTTGTTTGCAGCAGGGCTGTTGAGTATGGCCCTGCTGATTGCGCTTGGGCTCTGGCTGTTAGGTGGACGCCCTGGGCCTGTTTTACACACGCGTGAAACCCTTGTGATGCGTCTGCAGGCCCTACAGAGATTAGAAGTCTTTCAGGCGCGTTTATTGGCCCATGAGAGCCACAGTGAGCCCAGTCTCCTAAATACCAACGAGTTTTTAATTGTGGCTGGTGCAACTGCCGTCTATGGCCTAGAGCTTGGCAATGCCCAATTTGAACCAAAGGGTGAAAGAGCAGTTCTGACTGTCGCTCCTGTAAAAGTTTTAAATCTGATGATGAATCCCTCTGAACTAGAGTTTTTAGGTCTTAAAAAAGGCCTGTTTACCTCACAGCAAAGTTTTGAAGAGCTTAAACGCTCTGCAGCAATTGATCTGGAGCGTGAACTGGGTCGTCAAGCGCGAGACCCGGCTTTAATTCAAGCTGCTGAATCCAGTGCCCGACAAGTTTTAAAGGGCTTATTGACGAGTCTTGGTTACCCTGAGACTGAAATTCGTTTTGATCCAGCGATTCGGTCACGCCCTCAAAGCGAATAAACCAAAGGCTGTGAGATACATAGTGGTTATGATGAGGCAGATGAATGCTTTCTGCCGTCATCCCGTTTATTAATCAAAAAATCAATTGTTCTCAATTTTTATACCCCGTCTTAAATGTTTGTACAAAGAGGTGAGCGCTTAAATCAACCAATCAATCAATAACGCAATCAATAACGCAAAACCTGGCTCTGTCTCATAAAAAAAAACGTGCAAAGGTATTAATGTTTTTATATCTAGTCTTTGTTATTTTTATACTTTTGCTTATTTGTATATGACGAAAAACGCGGTTTCAAATGTCAAATAGTTGAGACATTTTAAATGTAAAATTATCATTGCAATTACATTAATAAAGTTTCAGCTGGAAATATAACATCACATGATCAAGATGAAAGCCCCGCTGTTATTGGTTTTAAGTCTGATTAATTTTTGTGTGTCGTTTTTGTCCGGTAGCTGTCGCTGTCTCGAGTCGTTGACAGCTTAAAAGTCATCTTTTATAACTAGATTTATCTTACCCGTTATTTTATTGAAAAAGTAACGTAGCATCACGCAAACCTGTTAAGCCGAAACTTACCGGCGTTAAGCTCTCTATAAAAGTTTTCAGAAAGGCATGTGGGCCTGTCTGACACTCTGGCTTTGCCTTGAGCTGTTGAGCCCCCACATTGATTATTTTATGCAGCATCAAGCAATCACTGTTCGTCTCCGCTCAAGCCGTCGTATCGCTCTTCCCCTGTTATTATCTGGCACCGTTATGATGAGCAGCGCCTGTGGTCCCCAGGGTTTTGGTGTCGGCCGTAACCCGCTTGGTCGCGGCGTCAAAGAAGCTGTCCAGACCACAACAGCCACGAATAACACGCGCTTTGACGGCAATCCAGACCAGCTAAACTCGCTCTTTTTGCGCTCAAAAACCAAAAATATTCTGCAGCCCGGTCAGACCATGGGTTTGGAAGTGATCGCCCTTGACCGCGACGGCAAACGGATTGATCCGGCTAAATTGCAGCTGGAATTTACCAGCAGCGAGAACAAACATGTCAGCGTAGATGCCAATGGTGTTTTAACCGGCCTGATGCCGTTTGAAAGCAGTCAGATTAAAGTTACCGACAAAAAAACTGGGGCCTCAGCACTTGTTGATGTTACAGTCGGCCCTAAAGACTATACAGGCAATCCTGAAGCGCTTGTGAGTTTAGCGCTGGTTCTGCGCCAACAGACTGTGCCCGGTAAAGGAGAACAAGCCCAGTATTACGTGGTTGCCAAAGATATTCTGGGTAATCCAATTGATCCCAGTCGTTTACGTCTGGAGTGGTCACTGTCTAAGCCAGAAGACTTTTCTGTAGATAAAAATGGTCTGGTTACCGCGCTGACAGCAACGGGTCTTGCTGATTTAATTGTTCGCGACACAGTTACAGGCCGTATTACGACAGGCACGGTTCGGAATATTTCACTCGCCAATGCTGTTGTTACGCCTCCTACTGGCACTGGCAATGTGGTCACCACCAATCCTAATCCGATTCCATCTGGCGCACCAGGTGTTCCCGTTACTCCAACTGGCCCTAGCCAAGGTAATCCAAATCCCCTTCAGCCCCCTCTGGTCAGCAATGGAACACCTAGTACCGTTGCCAATATTACCTTAACCCCTGCTGTTTCTAATCTGCGACCTGGTGAGCGTGTTCAGTTACAAGTTGCCTTAAGTGATGCTCAAGGCAGAACAATTAACCCTGGCAGCGTCTCCTTACAATGGACATCGACAGAAGCGGGTCTACCTGTTGATGGCAATGGCGTTG
>CAJYHH010000469.1 GCA_913773825.1 Candidatus Sericytochromatia bacterium
TTCCGGGTTATGGAATCTATATCGAGCTGACCACCATCAAACCTAGATTGATGGCGAAGAAGCGCCGCAAGATTCGCTTATTCAAAGAGCTCTATCCCCATCTTCCAATTCGCCTGATCCAGGGTAAGGATTTTCATCAACTGATGTGGAAGTATGGACGCAATGAACAGAGATAGTGAAGTCTTTAAAGACCTCGAATCGATTCTGATCGACGAAGCAACCCTGCAGCAGCGGATTCAAGAGCTCGGCCAGCAAATTGGCCAGGACTACAAAGGCAAACTGCCGGTCGTCATCGGCATCCTCAAAGGGTCCAGCATTTTTCTGGCGGATCTGGTTAAAGCGATCCCGATTCATCTGACTCTGGACTTTATGGGCATCTCCAGCTATGGCGGCGGCACTCATTCTACTGGCGTAGTCAAAATCACCAAAGACCTAGAAGAAACCATCGAAGGTCGTCACGTGATCATTGCTGAAGATATCATCGACACAGGTCTGACCCTGAATTACCTGCTCAAGACGCTTAAGCAGCGTAATCCAGCCAGCCTGACAATCTGTACGCTCCTGAACAAACAGGCCCGCCGGATTCTGGAAGTCGAAGACGTCGGCTATAAAGGCTTTGAAATCGACGATCACTTTGTGGTCGGCTACGGCCTGGATTATATGCAAAAATTCCGCAACCTGCCCTGCATTGGCGTGCTTAAGCCTTCGGTTTATCAGAAGTTTTAATTCCAGCCAGCATCTGGCCGGTCAGTTGATCCAGCTGATCGGCCACTTTGGTTAAAACCGGATAGAGCTTGGCAAGTCTGCTGGCGCCCTCGCGCAGCTCTGCCAGGCGCTCAGCCAGCACAATCCGTTCGGCTAAACCAAACGGTCCCGGCACGATATTGCGCACATTGGCAAAGCTCAGGCCTGCTGTGACGCCAGGATGCTGTGGGCTGGCAGGCAGCTCCGTCAGCAATTGACCAATGGGCACCAAGACATGCATTAGCCCTATCGCGGCATCCAGCATCTGGCTCTGAGCAGCGTGTCCATCAGGCCGACCATAAGCCTGAGTCAACAATCTGAGCATATGCACATAGACCGCATTGCCCAGATCGAGCACACGGGCGGTTTGCGGCTCGTCAATAAAGATTTTACCTTCTGGCTCAGGTGGCTGACGCATCAGGGGATTGCGGGCTGCAGGGCGCCCGGGCTCAAAAGCTTCACGCTGTGCTTTAAGCGCCAGATATTCTTCACGCATGTTTAAAAATCGGCTGTAGTGAGATTCTTCGCCTTGTTTAGAACTGCCTTCTCCTTGATCGATGATGATATTTAAAGCAGCTAAAGCACTTTTAAGATGCGTAATCCGCTGCATCCCCGGCAGGCTGATCAGATCTTCACCTATTTGAGACTCAATGGGCCCAATAAACAGGCGTTCTTCGCCGAGACGTTTACTTAAAGAGACTATGGCCTCACGGATGCCGCGGTAAAGATGCCCGATTGTGGCATAGTCCTGGCCGCTTGGCATCAGGCGCCCCCAGGGGGCCGGGCGCTCATAGTCAGTTTCAGGGCTAAAACTTTTGCCATCCGGAATATCCACACCTTCAGGTCGCTCTAAAAAAATAAAGTGATCAAGGGTATCCAGATTAAACGGCGCCAGTTCTACAACTAACCCACAAGGATAATAGCCTGGCGAAACCGGAAAATTGGGCCGGCTCAAATAAGGTGAGCCTCCTAAGGCCACCATCAGATTGCCTACTAAGGCCAGATGGGCCATTTCTTCGTGGCATATCTTAACAATCAGCTTACGCCAGCGCGTTACCGCAGCCAGTTCTTCTGCGCTCAGGTTTTCATCCTGGCGCTGTTTAAGCGAAAACGCCGCATAGAGGTAACAGGCCATCAGATTATGTTCAACTTCAGCGGCTTCCTGCAGCAGATACAGCAGCTGCTCGCGGTTTAGTGCAATGATTTCAGGCTCTTTGTCCACCGTCATCTGTCTTCCCTCTTTTGCCGAGATCTCATGATTGAGAGCCGGTTTTTTTATCCCTTAGATTGTGTTGCGGGTAAACCGGAATATGCTAGGTTTATATTAATAAATTCATACTATCGCATGTTTTGAAAATAGCCAAAAAACCCAAAGGAGACAACGAAATGTTGACCTTAACTCACTTAGCAGGTAAACAACTTGAATATCGACTCGAAGGCCAGCTGACAGGTGAAGATTACCGCCAGGGAATCGCCCCCGTACGCCAGGCGCTGAATGATCAGACTCAATTAAATTTACTGGTTGAAATCATTGATTTTACCGGCTGGGACGCAAGCGCTATCTGGCAGGAAGCGCGCTTTGACCTTAAATTACGCGACCAGATCGATAAAGTTGCCCTGGTCGGTGATGCCCGTTTTGAAGCCTGGGGCGGGCGCTTTGGGCGTGAACTGATGCCTGTACAGGTCCAATTTTTTAGCAATCTGCAGGCTGCCCGTGACTGGCTCTCAAGCTAAACCCATTTATTCAGGCCTGACTTGCTGAATCACCCTCAGAAAGTTCAGACCTAAGATTTTGCGAATCCGCCCTTCAGACCAGCCGCGTTTTAACATGCGTTCAACTAACACTGGCTGCCAGGTCACATCGGGAAAATCGCGCGGTAACGTAATCATGCCGTCGTAGTCTGAACCGAGCGAAGCATAGTCTTCGCCGCCAATTTTAATCAGATGTGCGAGATGATCAATAATTCGCTCTAGGGTCTGCTCAGGCTTGTTGAGGGCCAAAAAATTCTGCTCATACATAATCCCAATGGTGCCGTTGCGCTGACAAATCTCGCGAATTTGCTGATCGTCAATATTGCGAAAGACATCACACACCCCTTTTAAGCCTGTATGTGTGACAACGGGCGGAATATCTTTAGGCATGACTGTTAAAGCGTCAAAAAAGCCTTTGCGGTTGATATGCGACAGATCGACTAAAATTTTTTCTTCAGTTAAACGCCTGACAAATTCACGGCCATAAGCACTTAAGCCAATCTGGGTATCAAAAGGATTCAGGTTACTGGCGCCAATCCGGCTGCGGGTCAGATGCACCAGCGTAATCCGATGGATTTCAGGGATCCGGGACAAATCCTGAAGATTATGGTCTAAAGCCTGCCCGCCCTGAATTGAAAAAAAACAGGCAATCTGTTGATTTGACCGCGCTTGCTGGTAATCCGCATAACTGACCACATGTTTAAATTCCGGATGTGGTTTAAGCGTGTTGAGCATATCGCTGATATATTGGCGCACGCTGCCATATTTGCGCGCTTTGGGAATCAGGGGATTTGCCGGGATATCAAAAACAATACCCGCCATTTGGGCTTCTAACAGACGCGGTAAATCTACTTGTCCACCTAAACGGGCGCGCCAGGGCGGCAAACGATGATGATGAGACAGTTTGTAGCCCGTTAACCGCTGCCATAAAAAAGTATCTGTATGCAGATCAATCACTTCAGCATCTAAATAAAGCGCAACCGCTTCTTGAGAAATCTTGAGTTTAGCGGCCCAGGCAGCCGGGTCATGGCGATAGTCTTTAAAAGTCAGTGTGCTGTTCACTTGTTTAATCTTTCAGTCTGTTTGGTCAAGACGGCCCGCTTTGACGAACTGATGGGGATTATAGCTTATCCAGCTTTTCTATAAGCTGGTCAAAAGGTGCGGTGGAAAAGGGTGGTTTGAGATTTTGGCTAGGTTAATTTTAGCTTTAGACAGCGAGTTGCCCAAGTGCTAATTAATTCCGACAATCTTATCTGCTTTGCTATAATAGAACAGAATTTGCACATCGAGGATAACTCCATGACGACTCCCCAAACCCAGGCCTTAATTACGATTGATGAATCTGCCCGCGAAAAAATCCGCACCATGCTTGAATCTGAGCAAAAAGGTGAAAGCGCCCTGCGCATCCGGATTACCGGCCGCTCTGCCAGTGGTTATCAGCATAAACTCTCGCTGGTCGAACCCGGCTTTGAAAAACCTGACGATATTCTGGCTGAGTCCAGCGGTATTCGCATTCTGGTTGATCCCAAAACCGCCAAACAAATTGAAGGTTCTGTCATTGAATTTGTTGATGATTTATATGGTGGTGGCTTTAAAGTCAGCAACCCCAATCAGCCTGCTTTTTCAAGCGATGCTGAGCGCCTGGTTCAGGAGCTGATCGACAATCAGATTACTCCTTCATTAGCGATGCACGGCGGCTATTTAGAGCTGCTTGAAGTCAGCAACGGCAAAGCCTTTGTTCACTTTGGCGGTGGTTGTCAGGGCTGTGGGATGGCTGATGTGACGCTTAAACAAGGTGTCGAAAAACTGATTCTGGACACCGTTCCTGAAATCAAAGCCGTCATCGACAGTACAGATCACGCCCAGGGCGAAAATCCCTATTACCAGCCCGCCAAACATTCACACGCTCATTAATTCTCTCATTAATTACTGAGTCTCACATTTTAACAGGCCCCTATTTGGGGTCTGTTGTCATTTTAATCCCGTTTTTCGAGCTTGTATCAATCGATACAAGCTTGTATTTTTTGGTTTTGTGAAAATTTTGGATGTATTTTTAAGATCCGGGAGTATAATAGCGTCAGCCTGTGAAAGGAACACATCTGCATGAGCATTCAATTTAACGCCCAGACTCCCGGCATGGACAACCGAGGTTCTAATCTGGTAACCCGCGCAGCAGAGCTGGCCCGCAGCGGCGCCACTCAGGAGACAGCTATCGAACAATTAAGTACTTTGGCGGCTTCTGACGGTCAGAACACCGTTGAAGAACGTGAATTTTTGGGTGCTTTGCGCAATAACTGGCAGGGTTTTACCACCCAGACTGCAGCCATGGAACCTAACGCCGTTTCTTTTGATGTTAATAATCGCTCAATGGTGAATGACCGCAACGGCAATAAAATTGTGCTGATGTTTTCTGACCACCCCAGCCCGGCCAAACAAGTTAGTGGGGACGTCGCAACTTCCAATCAGAGCTTAGAACGTCTGATTCCTGCCAATCGTCGCGAAGCCTGGCAAGGTGTTAATAAACACAATATTCAAGAAGTCAAAAGCTTTGTTAATTCATTGAATCTGAACCGCAATCAGCGTGACCAGTTTATTCAGAATTATCTGACCGCTAACTTTAATCATCCGGGTTTAGATATTCAATGGAACGGCGCGGGCTTACAAGACGGCATCGATGCAGTGCCAACAGATGCTCAAGGCCGTAAATATCTTGATTGTGAAGCTTATCTTAATGTTGTAAATGAACTCGGTGGCGGCGCACGGGCTTATGCGCTGGATGCGGATCATTCGGGTTCACGTAATCACCAGGTTGGGGTTTCACGTCAGGGTGATGCAGCCGTAGTCTGGAGCAATAATGAACGTCGCGTAATTAATCATGCCGGTACTCAAAGTGATGAACAGCTGATTCAGCAGGCTTATCCTGAGTTTTCAAATATTGTGCCGGATCGCAATGGCCCAATGCGGATTGGTACAGAAGTGTTAACCGAAGGTGAAAATGTACCGGGTAGTTCAAACACAACAGTTGATGAGATTATTGACGGCACCACCGCCCGCGGCACCCAGATGCAAAATGGCGGCATTTACAATGTGCGTATTCAGGTCAATGAACAAACGGGTGAAATTACTTCACGGCCTGACTTTAGAGCCCATGACAGTCTTCGAGATAGCTCAGGCAACAGCATCATTCTCGATAGCGCCAATCACGGCACCTTAACTAGCGCTGACGGCAGGCGCACAGGCCCTGTCAATGTCACGGTCAATAC
>CAJYHH010000470.1 GCA_913773825.1 Candidatus Sericytochromatia bacterium
CTTCAAGCCATTGGTGGCGCCTGCAGCTAGTTCGAGCTAGTTTAAAATCTTTCTATAACAAGCCGGAGAGGCATTCTCCGGCTTGTTATTTATTAGAAATCTTTGGCAAATATGAGATGGGTTTACAGCTATAGTCTGAAAAAAACTCTCATGATAAAATAAGGCCACCGGGTTAGCCCGAAACCAGTCATCATTTGTTTTTACGGAGAACGTTTTTTAATGCGTAATTTTATTGCTCTTTGTGCAACCCTTGTTCTTGTCAGTGCATGCGGCACCCCCACTGGACCTGTTAATCCAACAGGTACAAATGGATCGACAACTGGCACTACTACGGCCAGCAGTGCAATAGCAAGCAAACAAGCTTATATTCAGGCGCTGACCTGCATCAAAACCAACACAACTGACGCAGCCGTCCGCACGGCTATCGATACCAATCTCAACGTGGTTGCAGCAATTCCGGATGTGGCTTGGGCCAGTGCTTCTGCCAGCGCCACAACGGGTTTGAATGCCTGGCTACAAGCAGCTAACGGCGCTTGTGGTACGGTTGCAGCATCAGGTTCTGCCACTGGCTCTGCTAGCGGTTCAACTGGCAGCAGCACTTCGACTGGAAGTAATACAGGCGCGAGTGCCGGCGTCAACGTGGGCGTCAATGTAGGCGGATCTGCTAATGGTTCTACCAGCGGCTCCACAACCGGTTCAACCTCAGGCTCAGCTTCTGGTTCTGCCAGCGGCTCGACTTCTGGGTCCACATCTGGATCAGCAACAGGCAGCGGTGATATTTATGCCAGTCAGGCCAATTATTTTGCATTTTTGGATTGTGCGGGTAAAAAAGACTCTACCGCACTGACCATGGCCAATCTCTTTAAATCTCAGCTCCAGATCTACAACGAAGCCAACTGGGCGACTCAGACTAAGATTTTGGTCCAGGCCACTCACAAATCCTTTGTGGATACCTATGGCGCAGGCTGCATGTAAGCCTGAATGACCTTCAGCCCGCTGATTAAATATCAGCGGGCTGTTTTGCTTTTTGGCTTCAGATTGCATTCAAACAGCTCAATCCTGCAGTCAATCATGAGTTCTGGCTGTTAAGATGAGAGGGTGAGGATAAGATGGAACAGACTTTGACTATGGCCCCAAGTACACCCGTAAAAGCCTCTGAACACGCCTATCTGGTAGAGGTTTTTTCAGCGATTCAGGGTGAGGGCCCCATTGTAGGTACACGCCAAATTTTTGTGCGTTTTTTAGGTTGTCATTTAAGCTGCGCTTATTGCGATACCCCTGCAACCCATACAAAACAGCGCCAATGTCGCGTCGAACAAACACCTGGCCGACGTGACTTTGTTGAACTAGCAAACCCCGTGCCCATCACTTTGTTACTTGAGCACTTACATAAACTTGAAACGTTTCCCGGCCTGCATGACGGCATCTCGATTACGGGCGGAGAGCCTTTACAGCATTTGCGCAGCCTGCGCACCTTGATTCCGGCTGTTAAGCCTGATTTTTCACTCTACCTTGAAACAGACGGCATTCTCTGGCGGAATTTAGAGCCTGTAGTTGATGACTTTAATCTGATTGGCATGGATATTAAAATTCCCAGTGCAACAGGCTTACAGCCCTACTGGGATGAGCATCGCCGCTTTTTGGCCATTGCCGCCAAACGAGACGTCTTTGTTAAAGTGGTCCTGACGCGTGATACAACCCCTGAAGAACTCGACACCACTTTAGAGATTATTAAAGACGTTGATGCTGAGATTCCATTGATTCTGCAGCCTGTCACCCCTTATGGCGTAGTCCGTCATCCCCCTAGCCCGGAACAGGTTCTGGCCTGGCAGTCTCGAGCCAAAAGTGTCTTAAAACGCGTGCGCGTGATTCCCCAGACCCATAAAATGATCGGCCAACTCTAATGTCAGATCTTAACGCACTCGACGCCATTTCTCCATTAGATGGCCGTTATGCCCGTGAGCTAGATCCACTAAGGCCTTTTTTTGGTGAAGGCGCGTTGATTCAACGTCGTCTCCGGGTTGAAATCCGCTATTTGCAAGCCTTGCTGCCTAAGTTAGGTCAAACACTCCCTGATGGTTTAAAAGAACACCTCGCTCAACTAGAAGCCGATACCACTCTCATTCAGACTGTCAAACAGCACGAACAGACAACTCGCCATGACGTTAAAGCCGTTGAATACGCTTTGGCCGACGCGTTGCGCGAGGATTATCCCGAAGCCATTAACTGGCTGCACTGGGGTCTGACTTCTGAAGACGTTAATAATCTGGCTTATGCGCTGATGTTAAGTGAAAGCAGCCATCAGGTCATGTTACCCACTCTTTATAAACTGCTTGAGCGTCTGGCTGACTGGATACAGGGCTGTCGGGACGTCGCGATGCTGGCTCGTACGCATGGCCAGCCTGCTTCTCCTACTACTTTAGGTAAAGAGTACGCTGTTTTTGCAGCCCGACTGTTGCCAGAAATCGAAACGCTTAAAAGTTTATTACCCGTCAGCGGCAAGTTGAATGGCGCAACAGGTAATTGGCATCTGTTTAACAGCTTTTTTCCAGAGCACAACTGGCCTGATTTTTCTGAGCAATTCATTCAGAGTCTGGGTTTAAAACATGCAGCGATTAGCACCCAGATTGTGACGCGTGAAAGTTATGCACGTGTCTTACACAGCTTATTGCGCCTAAATGAAGTCCTAATCGATCTTTGCCGCGATACCTGGCACTATGTCTCAATTGGCTATTTGATTCTTAAACGGCGCAGCATTGGCGAAGTGGGCTCATCGACTATGCCCCATAAAATTAATCCCGTGATGTTCGAAAATGCTGAAGGCAATCTCGAATTGGCCAATGCCATTTTGGGCGCGCTGGCCTCTAAGCTGTTAAAATCACGACTGCAGCGCGACTTATCAGACTCAACAGCCTTGCGTAATCTGGGCGTTGCCTTTGGGCATAGTTTATTGGCCTGGCAAAATCTGATGCGCGGTTTAGCTCAGTTAGCACCCGATCCTAAACAGCTCAATCAGGATCTCGATTCACATTGGGAAGTTCTGGCAGAACCCTTGCAACACGCTCTGCGTTTACAAGGCCGCGAAGTCCCCTATGATCTGATTCGTCAACATACCCAAGGCCTCAGACTCGACGGACAAAGTTGGCAAAACCTGCTTCAAGAGCTTAACTGTGAATTGGCGATTTATAGTCCTCACACCTACACCGGTTTAGCAAGTCAACTTACAGATCAAGTTCATAGCCAACTCAAAGCGTTTCTTCACGCACATAAGCCAGACCAATCAGAAACTTAAAGTTTTTCTATAGAGTTTAAAAACTGAGATTGACTGGATTGTTCAATCATCTGCTCAAGTTGGGCAACTTGATTGATTAAATGATTCCAGCCACTGGCCTGAGCGACTTGATGCTGCATGGCGCTGGGATAGACGTTACGACGTTGATTAAGTGCTTCGATTTCAGGTCGCATCCAGGCGAGAATTTTTTGACCATCGGTTATTTGTTTCATTCTTAGCTGAATCAGCCAACGCGTCATTTCACGAAACAGGCTCTGCACATCCTTTTGAAATTGGCGTAAATCATCAAAGAGATTTTCAAGATTTTGCAGACTTTCCAGATCAAACGCGAGGATATCCAAACGCCTTTTTAAACGTTCACCGAATTGTGAGTCTGATAAAACATGTTTAAAATGAGCAAATAGCATTTCATAGAGTGTTTCAAGGCTACGCTGACGGCTATGAATTTGCTCCAGACTCTTAAACAAACCATGATGAAGTTCAACAACCAGCAGATGATGCTGAATCTGCAGCAATAATTCAGTTTGTTCAAATAAACGAATAGCTTCTTGCTCTGCAAAAGGCTTTGAATGAGTCAACTCCTTTAAGCCAAGTCCTTGGCTCAGGCGTTCAACATCATCCAACAGGGCTGTTAAACGATGATTAGATTCCAGCAGCTCTAGCAGCTCACGCGCATCTTGATTATCAGGACGTTTTTCAAGAATATAGCGCGCATAATGCATAGCGGTCAGGTCATCGCCAAGCAAAACCAGCAAATAAGCCAGGCCCAAAGGTGCTTCGGGTCGATCTGTCTGAAGCTTAAAAGCTGAAATAAAAGACTCAGCTGCCGCCTGGTAACTTTTCAGATTATCCTGATCCGCCGTTGAATTTAGAAAGGGCTCAAGGACTTGAGCTTGGGCCCGCTCTAACTCACGCATGCCTTTAATCCAAGCTTGACCATATTCACTTTCACGGTCAATTTCAGGCTCAATTTTTTGGATTTGATCCCAGATTAGCTGCAAACAAGCCTCACAACGTGTTTCAGACTTAAGTAACCTGTTTAAAACACAGCTTAAACAAGACCACGCGATACTTTTTCAGTTTAAAGTTGTCAACAAAAAACGAATAGCCCCACAAACTCTAATTACACTGAAAATTCTTAAGCTGATTAGGGATAGGTAATGGCTTTGACTTCAAAACCAGAGCTTTGTAATTGTTGAACAAGGCCTTCTGGACCTGCCATATGTAAGGCTCCAACGGCGACAAAGGTCGACTCTTTCTGAAGCTGAGGCGTAAGAAGGCTCAACCAACTTTGATTACGTTTGCGCAATAACTGTTCAAAATACTCAGCAGATTCAACTCGGGCCTCTGCCTCAGCCTGTTCAAGGCCAGCAATATTCCCTTGGTTATAGAGATCAAAAACGCGTTTGCGCTCACTAATTAGCTTTTCAACCCCTTGGTCCAGATTGACTTTGATTAAACGCAACAGCTCTGTCTCAGAAATATTTTGCAAAGCTTCAATCTGAGCAGCGGCGGATTCGAGGTAATTCACTTTAATGTTTGCATCAATCGCGCGCTTACGCAAAACCAGATCCATTATTGTATTGGGATCAGAACTCTGTCCTGGCGGGCTTGCAATCAGCAGATTGATATACCAGGGTTTTAATCTTTTTAACACCTCACTTGGCAAAGCCAGATTTGCAGCAGTCATGCGAGTTAATAAGCGCTGAAAATAATTGTCCCCTAATGTAGCTTGTAAATCGCCATTTGCATCAATCGCCTGATTCGCAATCGACTGAGTTAACTGACTAATCGCATCAACGTCTGCTTCCATATAAAAAGCCTTACTGGCATTGAGTTGCTGCACAAAACTTGCTGGCAGGGTGTAGTTACTGGCAAAGGGTGCATGAACCGTTCCAGTCAGATAAGACACAGGCTGTGTTTGACCCGCTGGACGCACTTCCCAGACCATGACATTACTGACTGCTTCAACTGTTGGACTGGCCGTTGTGGGCGAAGCGCTTGGTGAGGGACTGGTAATAGGCCTAGGCGAAGAACTGGACTGATTACCGGGTAAGGTTAAATTCCCCAAGTTGCCAGTATTGCCCGATGTGGGGCTCGAGGGTGTAGAAGGGTTACTCTCAGGCCCGCAGGCACTTAAAGCCAGTAAGCCCGGAACCAACAGCGGCAATAGATGTCGACTTACACGACGCCATTTTTCAGACAGTAACATAATGGTCTTTCTCCTAAACGCCTAAGTTTTTTCTAAGTTCGTCTCCGGGACGGCTGAGATCTCGATAGAGTTCCTGTTCGCGGCTGCTTAAATGCTTCGGAATCACAACATGAATTGAGACATATTGATCACCCGCCTCCTGGTTTTTAGGATGGCGCATGCCTTTGCCCCGCAAACGAAAAATCTGCCCTGGTTGAGTGCCCGCTGGAATTTTCATTTTGACTCGCCCGCCCAGAGTGGGCACTTCAAACTCCGTGCCAAGCACGGCTTCTGTAACTGAAATCGGGACTTCGCAACGAATATCACCTTGCTCATCTGCATCATAAAAAGGGTGTTCTTTTAAACCAATCACCAAATAAAGATGGCCTTGTTTATCTCCCTGACTTAAGCCTTCATTTGGCACACGGATTTTAGAGCCTTTACGCACACCAGCCGGCACTTTAACATCCAGGCGTTTTTCCTGACGTGACACACCTTTGCCTTGGCACTTACGGCAAATCTGACCACTGACTTTCCCACTACCGCCGCATAAAATACAGGTTTTGTCGAGCAGAACAGTAACTGGCTTACGCGCCCCCTGCGAGGCCTCTTCAAGACTAATTAAAAGTTCTTGTTCAAGGTCTAGATTAGCGGGCTGCTTACCAGCCCTGCCCCCGACTTTAGCCTGAGATTTTTCTTTGGGCTCTTTAGTCTCTTTAGGCGAGCCTGTAGCTTGATTGCCGATATTAACAGCTGAATCGACAATATTATTAAAAAATTCGCCAAAGCTAAACTTACTTTTATCTTGCTTCGGTTGTTTGTCTTGTTTATCTTGCTGTTGGCGAGCAGCAGTTCGCTCAAAAATATCGCGAATATTTTCAAAACTGGTAGTTGTAAACCAAGCCTGATCTACATGTCCTAGATCATATTGGCGCCGACGCTCTGGATCACCTAAGACTTCGTATGCTTCAGCAACGTCTTTAAAACGCTCTTTGGCGTTAACTTTGTCTTTATTAACATCTGGATGATATTCTCGCGCCAAACGACGAAATGCTTTTTTAATCTCTTGCTGAGAAGCCTTGCGATCAAGGCCCAGGATTTTGTAGTAGTCTTTCTGGACCACCGACAAGGAGATTTAGCGCTTCGCTTACTTAATAAATTTAGGGGGAGCAGCCTGCACCCAAAGCGGCTTGTTAGGAGCCGGTGCTGCCGCCTGTTTAGGCTCAGCCTGTGGAGCCTGAGAGCTGGGCGTAAACTGGGGTGGGGGACTAGGCGCCGCACTTGAAGAAGAAGAAACAGGCGCTTGAGCAGCTGCTGTCACAGGCGCAGCAGGAGTACTTTTGGTCAGTTCTTCGGGGGTAGCGTAACTGAGCTCAAGCTCAGGATATGCTGCATTGAGGTGGGCAACCACTGCAGAACGCACTTCGTCAAGTTCCTGAGCTGTAATGATGTTCTTACGAACCATCAATTCAAGAAAGGTCAGAACGTCAACCTTGTTCTCAATAACAGCCTTGGGAATATTGAAATTGCCAATCCGACCGGGGATAAAAGCTTCTTTTGCCGGATCGGTAGCCATGGCGTCCCCCAAAAGTGACGATTTTACGGTTTTGAGTAGTTGTGCACCCGCCTTCGACAAGCAGATGCTTGATGCATGCCTTTGACCAGCCACTCCCGTCCGGCTGCTCCACTGCACCCAGCGTCAAATGTTTACCGTTGCTTCCTTCCGGACCTGGCGGGGTTCACACAGTCACCGTCGCGTGAAGACCTTACGATCATAACGACTTTACAAAGTCATGCCGACACCTTCAGGCCTCGGGCAGGGATTCAACCTCGCTAAAGCGGACTGCGAGTATAGGGCACCGCGAATTCCCCGTCTAGCACAACTTGACTCATTATATCGGAGCTCTAGATCGGATGTCCATGAGGTATTAAAAAGCCTTTGTCAGCTTTAGATAACAATTGAGATCCTCAAGCTTTAACATCTTTTAGATTGATTTTTGACAGACAGGAAATATCATTCCAGCAGATCAGTCACTATAATAAAATCAAATCATTCATATAGCTTAATTATTGAATGAATTCAATTTTGCACATTGGATCAGGAGGACCGTATTTTATGACCCTACGTAAAACCCGCATTTTCTGCCTGACTGGCTTAATGGTCAGCTTCGGTTTATTACAGGCTTGTCAGGTTGGCCAACCCGTCGGCAACGGGATTGCAACCCCAACCCCTAGCCCCATCGTTGTCCCCAGTGGTGAGCCTCTTCCTACGGCAGCCCCAACGGTTACACCTTCAGAAGCGCCTACTCCCGCACCGACTATGATGCCGAGCCCAAGCCCTACAGCAACAGCGTCTGTTCCACCCACATCCCCAACACCAGCACCTCCAACGATGAATCTGGTTCAGACCCTTTCAGCTCAACCAGAGTTTAGTACTTTGGCCGCTCAATTAAACCGCCCAGAATTTAAAAGCGTTGTAGATACCTTAAATAGCACTACTACACGCTTTACCATCTTTGCCCCTAACAACGATGCGTTTAACAAAATCAGTGAAGCAGACCGCAATGCTCTGCTCAACGATACCGAGCGTCTGCGTCGCGCCTTGCTTTACCATGTCGTAAGTGGTGACTTACCCGCGGCTGAAGTAGTCAAAATCCAGCGAACAGAAACCCTGCTCAATGACAACGCCATTTTTATCAGTACGGATGCTCAAGGCCGAGTCAAGGTTAACGATGCAACCATTACAGGCACAGTTGATTTAGTGACAACCAACGGCTATGTCCACGGTATTGATACAGTACTGATGCCAGGAACCTTTACGGCACCTAGCCCTAGCCCCAGTCCGTCAACAAGCCCAAGTCCTTAGGTTTAAATAATTTTAGGCTGATTAGGGCTTAGTTAACCTCACTGCCAAAGCAAACAAACCCAGCTGATTTAACAGCTGGGTTTGTTTTTAACGCTTAGATGAGTCCGTTATACTGAGCTTATGAGCACTCAATTTAGCCCTT
>CAJYHH010000471.1 GCA_913773825.1 Candidatus Sericytochromatia bacterium
ATTAAAGCGCTCGCGCGTTTAAGAAAACCGTTAAAGTCAGGCTTTTGCATAAAGGATGCTCCTTGGGTAGTAGATAAGGGCCTAGGTAATGGGGAAGGGAAAGGTGACCCAGGCGTATTTTAACTCACTGTTGAAAGAACAGATATCTGCAGCTGGAGGCTTCAGAAAATGAAATTGAGGCTTAAAATCCAAGACTTGAGCTTTAAGCTTGAAGTCCTCTGGGCTAATCCTTAAAGATCTTCCTCCCAAAGCGCCTGAGCTTTGTTACATTAGAATTTATGCTTGAACTTAATAACCTCACCCTCGAATTTGGCGATCGCGTTTTGTTTTCGGACGTGAATTTTCAGCTTTACCCTGGTAATTGTTATGGTCTCGTCGGCGCCAACGGGACTGGCAAATCGACCCTGCTTAAGATTCTGACTGGCCAGACTAAGGAGTATAGCGGCCAGGTAAATTGGCCCAAGTCGGCTAAAATTGGCTATCTCAGACAAGACCATTTTGCGTTTGAAGACTGCCGCATTATTGACACCGTGATTCAAGGCAATGTGGATCTCTGGAAAGCCAAACAGCTTCAAGATGAGCTGACGCGTAAAGGCGAAATGGACTTAGCTGACGCTGAGCTTTATGCGGAAGCTGAAGAAGTAATTATTCAGAATGACGGCTATAGTGCTGAAAGTGATGCCGCCCGTTTATTAGACGGTCTGGGGATTCCAGCTGATCAGCATGATTTACCGCTTAAGACCCTGTCGGGTGGTTATAAACTGCGCGTGCTAATGGCCCAGCTGCTGTTTAGTAAGCCTGAAATTCTGCTGCTGGACGAACCCACTAACCATTTGGACATCTTTTCAATTAAATGGCTCGAAGAACATCTTAAGAGTTTTTCTGGTTTGCTGATTGTTGTATCACATGACCGAGATTTTTTAAACACTGTCTGTACCCATGTGCTGGATATCGATTTTGGCACAATCAGGAGCTATACCGGTAACTACGACGAGTTTTTGGCGGCTAAAGCGCTCACCCAGGATCAGACCGAACGCGCCATTGCCAACCAGGAAAAAGAGCGTGCTGATATGCAGCGCTTTATCGATAAGTTTAAAGCAAATGCCAGCTGGGCTTCACAGGCTCAGTCCCGGGTTAAAAAACTTGAAAAAATGGACGTAATCGAGATTCAGGCCAGTTCGCGTCGTTATCCGCATTTTACTTTTAAGCCTGATGTTCAGTCTGGCCGGGTGCCCTTGATGGGTGAAGATGTCAGCAAATCTTTTGGCGACAAACAGGTTCTGCGTAATCTCAGCTTTGAAATTGAGCGCGGCGACCGCGTTGCAATTATTGGCCCCAACGGGGTTGGTAAGTCAACTTTGCTCAAGCTGGTCATGGAACAGATTAAACCTGATGTTGGGACTGTGCAGTGGGGGCATGAAGCCCATCCAGGCTATTTTCCGCAGGATTATCATGACCTGTTAAAAGGTGATATGACTTGCTATGACTGGTTATATGGCTTTGATGCCACTGCGCCGGTGGGTCAGATTCGCGGTCTGCTGGGCCAGATGCTGTTTACGGGCGATGATGTTAAAAACAAGATCTCGTCTTTAAGCGGGGGGGAATCTAGTCGCCTGATTTTTGCCAAGCTGATGCTTGAGCCTAATAATATTCTGCTGCTGGACGAACCAACCAACCATCTCGACCTTGAAGCAATTGATATGCTGACCGAAGCGCTGGCCGCTTATACCGGCACCGTGGTGATTGTCAGCCATAACCGTTACTTTGTCTCAAAAATTGCCACGCGTATTCTTGAGATCAAGCCTGACGGTTATCTTGATTTTAAAGGCACTTATCCTGAGTATCTTGAAAAACAAGGGGTTGATCATCTGAGCCGGGATGTTTCGCTGCGTGACCGCACGGTGATGAAAGCTCAGACCTCTGATGCCAAACAGGCTAAAGCTGAAGCTAAAAAAGCGGATGGCCCAGCCCTGACGGGTAAAGAAGCTTATGAGGCTCAAAAAGCGCTTAAGCGTAAACGCCAGCAGCTTGAGAAAAAAGTCCCCCAGTTGGAAAAGGAATACCTCAAACTTGAGGCTGAGTCGGCTTCCGGTGGGGCTGATATGGATGCACGTCTTAACGATGCGCTGGAAAAATGGCGGGCGGCTCAACAGGAACTTGAAAGTTTAAATGCTTGAAGTTTCAGTTAATCTGCTGATTTAGCTCTTTCTCAATCTTTTCTAAGCAGGCGATGCGGGTTTTGTAAACCTGCATCGCCTGTCGGGCGTATGAGTCGCTTTGCTAAAGTGATAGCTATGTTAGAAATGATTAACCTCACCCTTGAGTTTGGCGACCGCGTCCTGTTTAGCGACGTCAACTTTCAGCTTTATCCAGGCAACTGTTATGGCCTGGTCGGTGCAAACGGCGCCGGTAAATCGACCCTGTTCAAAATCCTGATGGGTCAGACCAATGAATTTACAGGGAACGTAAACTGGCCCAAACAGGCAGAAGTCGGGTTTCTTAAACAGGACCACTTTGCCTATGAAAACTGCAGCATTATTGAAACGGTCATTCAAGGCAATCAAAAACTCTGGAATGCCTTGCAGCTGCAAGACGCCATGACTCGTCAGGGCGATATGAGCCTGGCTGATGCTGAAGCTTATGCCGAAGCCGAAGACGTCATTATTCAAAACGAAGGCTACAGTGCTGAAAGTGACGCTGCCCGCCTGCTTGACGGTTTAGGTATTCCAGCTGAGCAGCATAGTCTTAAGTTAAAAACCCTGTCCGGCGGCTATAAACTGCGCGTGCTGATGGCCCAGCTGCTGTTCAGCAAACCTGAGATTCTGCTGCTCGACGAACCGACCAACCACTTAGACATCTTCTCGATTAAATGGCTCGAAGAACATCTACGTTCGTTTCCGGGCCTGTTAATTGTCGTCTCACATGACCGTGATTTTCTCAATGCCGTCTGCACCCATATGCTCGACATCGATTACGGTACGATTCGGATGTACACGGGCAATTACGACGAGTTTTTAGCCGCCAAAGAGCTGGATAAAGACCAAAAAGAGCGTGCCCTGGTTAACCAGGAAAAGAAAAAAGAAGAGATGCAGGCCTTTATTAATCGCTTTAAAGCCAAGGCCAGTAAAGCGTCTCAGGCCCAGTCACGTGTGAAGATGCTCGAAAAAATGGAAGCGATTGAGCTCCCGCCGTCTTCACGCCGCTATCCCCATTTTAAATTTACGCCCTCAGTGGTCTCTGGGATTATTCCGGTTGCTGTTGAGAAAGTCAACAAAGCCTTTGCGGACAAACAAGTCATTCGTAATCTCAGTTTTGAGATTGAGCGCGGTGACCGAATTGCTGTGATTGGCCCCAACGGGGTGGGTAAGTCGACTTTGCTTAAGATTCTGATGGGGATGATTCAGGCTGACGAAGGTCGGGTTGAATGGGGCCATTCAGCGACACCCGGTTATTTTCCGCAGGATTATCATGACTTATTAGGTGATGGCAGTCTGAATTGTTATGACTGGCTGTATAGTTTTGACGCCAAAGCCGATATTTCAACAATTCGCGGTTTATTAGGCCGGATGTTGTTTTCAGGGGATGACGTTAAAAATAAACTTTCAACCCTGAGCGGGGGTGAGGCCACACGCCTGATTTTTGGTAAGCTCATGCTTGAGCCCAGTAATGTGCTATTGCTGGACGAACCGACGAACCATCTGGATATCGAAGCCATTGATATGCTGACCGAAGCTTTGGCTCAGTATAAAGGCACGCTGATTCTGGTCAGCCATAATCGTTATTTTGTCTCTAAAATTGCCACTCGCGTTCTAGAGCTTAAACCCGACGGCTTTTTAGACTTTAAAGGGACTTATCCTGAATATCTCGAGAAACACGGGACTGATCATCTCAGCCGGGATGTCTCGCTTAAAGATCGGGCCGTCCTGAGTGCTCAGGGCAGCGAAGCTAAACAGGCCAAAGCCGAAGCTAAAAAAGCCTCGGGTCCAGCTCTGACGGGTAAAGCAGCCTTTGAAGCTCAAAAAGCGCTTAAGCGTAAACGCCAGCAGCTTGAGAAAAAAATCGCCCAGCTTGAAAAAGACTGCATCAAGCTGGAAGAAGATTTGATGAATACAGGGGCTGCAGGTTTACAAGAGCAACTGGATCAGGCGCTGGAAAACTGGCGCGCTGCTGAAGCTGAGCTTGAAGCTTTGTTAGAAGAGGCCTAGCTCTCTAAAGTTAAAATTGGCGTTATGCTCAGCGCGAGGACGGACTTGAACTTGGACTCGGGCTGGGTGTGACGCCAGGCAAAGTGCGATCTGGCAGCACTTCATTAATAAACACATGATTGCCACGACGGATCACCAGCCGATCGGTGCCGTTAAAAGTTAGCCGGGCTTCTGAGCTGGCGCTCCAGTTGGCTGAGGCACTGACAACAAGCGGATAAAGGGTTCCGGCTTCAAGTTGCAGATTAAACAGTCTGCCGTTGCGGGCGGCATAGAGATATAAACCGCTGCTATGGGCCAGAATCAGATGTCCTTCACTACTGACAGCCAGTCTGGAGGCTGGAGCAGGCGCTGTGGTCTGAAGCGCACTGGCAGCAGACAGCTGATACAAACGGCCGACTTGAAAACTTTGGCCAAAATAATTACCCGCTAGCTGGGGAACCATCCAATAACCGTTTTGATCGCTAAACAGCAGATTACCCCGTCGATCGCTGACGAGATCTCGTAAATATCCCAGGGCGGTTTCACGAGCAGCTGCGCCATTAACCGGTGTGCCACAGCCGTTGCCGGCCAGGGTGTAGACATGCCCGGCCGTCATACGACGGCCAAAAAAGCTGTCATCGCGCGTGGCTAAAATCAGGACTCGGCAGCTGCTGGCGAGTAGAACATGGCCTTCAGGGCTTAATGTCAGGCGGCTGATGCCGCTAAGATCAGCCTGAGCAGCAGGGACATCATCAAAGCCTGTACCCCCTCCGCCAAGTTCTGCTAATTGGCCCGCGCTGCGATTTTGTCCGCCAATCTGGCTATCGCGCTGGGGCAGGACATAGACGCGATCCGCAGTCGCGATAAATAAGTTTTTGCTTGAGCCTTCAAAAGCTAAGCCGCGTAGTTCACCTGACGGAGCAGGTAGATTAACATTTTGCTTGGCCTGGCGCTCGCTGCCATAATAAACCCCGTCAGTACTGGGGCGAAAGCTCAAGCTGCCAGCTTCACTAAACGCCAGGCTGTCGTTAAGACTGACGGCAAATGGGCCGCTGGGAAGTTTAGCGTCATCACGGGTCTGCAGCCATTCGCTTAAGGGCAATGGGATGGCCCAGGGCTGTGGTGAGGGTGTAACTTTGCTGATGTTTGTCGATGAACAGGCGCTGAGTAAAAACAACGCAGTCAGGTTGCTGAGGCCTATTTTGACCTTGATTCCCGTGCTCCCTGACATGCTCATGTAAAACCTCCAGCCCTCTTGAGTCTATTCCTGACTCTTAATTGAAGCATGTTCCTGATAACTTGGAGAGAGAACAGCCAAAAACTCATCAAGTCAAAACCAAAAGGCCTCTGAGTCTGGACTTATTTACACTAAGCGTTAAAATAGATCATGACTTTTCCTAAAGTGCTGATTACAGGTGCCTCAAGCGGAATTGGCGAAAGCTGTGCACGCTATCTGGCGACTAAAGGTTTTTGTGTCTATGCCGGTGTGCGAACCGCCGAGGCTGAGCAGGCTTTACTCAGTCAGTCAATAAATCTACAGCAGCAAGGCCAATTGATTCCTGTCAGGCTGGATGTTACCCAGCCTGAGCACTGGCAGCAGCTTTATCAGCGCCTGGAGCAAGACGGACAGGGTTTATTTGCGCTGATTAATAATGCAGGGACAGGCTTTGGCGGCCCCATTGAACATCTTGAGCTTCAGGCTTTTCGAGATCAGTTTGACGTCAATTTTTTTGCGGTGATTCAGGGGATTCAGACCTGTTTGCCGTTGCTTAGACAGACAAAAGGGCGGATTATCAATATCTCTTCGGTCAATGGCCGGATTGTGACGCCGTTTTTATCTCCTTATTGCAGCTCTAAATTTGCCTTGGAAGCGCTGACAGAATCTTTGCGCTATGAGCTGGCGCCCTGGGGAATGTCTGTTAGTCTGATTGCGCCTGGCATGATCCGCACGCCGATCTTTACTAAATCTCAGGCCCGTTTTCAGGCGCTTAAAACGGTTTTGACCCCTCAAGCCCAGCAAAATTACGCTGCGCCGCTTGCGGCTTTTGAACGAGTATTAGCCAAGGCTCCAAATAAAGGCGCTGAGCCCCAATTAGTTGCGCTGGCGGTTGAACAGGCTTTGCGCGATCCTTCACCTCGAATGCGTTATGCCGTTGGCACAGATGCCAAGATTGCTCTGACGCTGCGTAAACTGTTGCCAGAATGGGCTTTTGAAGCGCTGATTAAACGTCTGGCTGCTGGCCAGCGCTAAGGTTTACGTACCCAGACCAATAAATAGTCCTGTATGACAGCGTCATACAGTCGGCAGCGCATTTCGTTCATTACCCATTCGCGCATGGCTTCCGGTTTAAATCCCTTATGCTGTCTGCGTTTACGTCCGTAAAGGCCTAAGGCTTTGCTGCAGCTGGCCCAGGTGGGTTTAAGCGCACGCTCGATCAGGGGTTGTTCAAAGCCAGCATCCGTATAAAAAGCTGGGTATTGTTCAAGGCGATGAAAATGATTGGCGGGCGGAATAATTCTGGCTGGTGTCCGCACGCGGAACTGAACATCGGTTAGTGCCAGCCAGCCGCCTGGCTTCAGCACCCGAAAGGCTTCATTTAAAAATCGTCGTCGGGTTTCAAAGTGAAAAATCGCCTCAATGCAGAGGATGCCGTCAAAGCTGTTGTCAGCAAAGCGCATACGGGTAGCGCTCATTTGTTCAAAGTGGGCACCCGGTGTATGACGGGCAGCAGCTGTCAGCTGTTGCTGAGAGATATTAATCGCGGTGATCTGCTCAGCTGGCACAAATTTTGCAAGGGTTTTAGTGGTTCCGCCCTGGCCGCAGGCTACGTCCAGAATCTGGCCTTGAATCGGCTGGAGGGGTTTGAGCAGATGTAAGACCAGATTTTCGGCTGCAACGTCTCCTTCTGTAATACCGGGCTGCCAGTAACCAAAATTTGAAAAACCGCTATGGCGAAAAAAGTCTTCATGAAAATCAGAGGCAAAGCCCTGATCATAGATGCGATTGAGGTTTTCAGTTAGAGCTGTGGGTTTAAAGTTGTCAGAAACAGTGGGCTGATGAGATGAGCTTACAGATTCACGAATTGATTCACTCATGCGTTTTTCCTTACCACTTTATCGGTCCAGCCTTGATCCGTTGCCATTAACAACAATTCATCCCAGTTAACATGACGAGGCTGACTAAGGGCAAAGACAAGTTGACGGGCGACATCATTTTCCGTTAAAGGCGTCATGCCAGCATAGACTGCTTTACCAGCTTCTGGGCTGTTTAAACGTCTGGTGCTAAATTCTGTTTCGACCATCCCTGGCGCCATCAGCATCACACGCAAATTCTGACCAGCGGTTTCGCGGCGTAAAATCTGGCAAAACGAACGCAATGCCGCTTTGCTGGCGCAATAAACCGAGCCGCCTTCATAGGGGTAAATCCCTGCCGCACTGCCCAGACAGACAATATCGCCCTGGCCACGCGACAACATGCCTGGCACGATGCGGCGCGTGATTTCAAAAGCTGCCGTGATATTGACATCAATCATCGGCTGCCAGTCTTCAAAACGAGCGGTTTCTACCTTGTCACGACCATGCGCCAGGCCTGCGTTATTAATCAGAATGTCAACTTCATAAAAACCAGCCTGTGCAAGCTGATCCCAGCTAGCGGGCTGAGCCAGATCTGTAGCTAAAATGTCAATTAAAAGTTTTGGGAAGCGCTCTAACAAAGCACTTTTAAGTTCGATTAGACGCTCTAAACGGCGGCCTGTCAGCTTAAGATTGACGCCGGCTTCAGCAAGTCGACAGGCGCTTGCCAGTCCAATGCCTGAGCTGGCTCCGGTCACAAGGGCGCTTTTTCCAGCCAGCGCGGGTTCAGGATTGATAAAATATGAGCTCAAATCCATAGCGGCTGCTCCTGATGCATGTTGCGTTACCAGGGTAGCATAGGCCGGCTTTGCCGGCCGTGGTGAGTTATGGGTGGTGAGTGGTGAGTTTAAAGACAGAAAAGACAAAAGGCTGAGATCTCTTTGTCTTACACTCAGAACCCACCACCCAAAACGCCGACATCGTCGGCCTCCCCCCTCACTGCTCACAAAGTCTGATAGGCTCGATGTGCTAAAATTTTCACACTCTTTACTCACTCTTCTATTTCTGAGGGTTTCCCGTATGTCCCGAACTGGGATGCAGACGCTGACATGAGCCTGTATTTTCGTCTGATACTTGTCCTGCTAGCTAATTTACTGCGCCGTCGTCATGAACTTTTGGCCCCAGCCAGTATGGAGCTCAGGGTCTGGCCGAGCGATCTGGACCTTAATCTGCATATGAATAACGGTCGCTATTTAGTGTTGATGGATCTGGGCCGTTTTGATCTGATGCAGCGCACCGGGCTAGTAAATAAAAGCCTGCGTGAGCGCTGGATGCCGGTTGTCTCAGACGTTAAAATCCGCTATCGTCATTCGCTGGAACCCTTTCAGCGCTTTGAGCTTCAGACTCGCTTAGTTGGCTGGGATCGCAAATGGTTTTATCTTGAGCAGCGCTTTGAACGCCAGGGACGCCTAATGGCGCGGGCCTTGGTCCGTGGCGTGATTGTCAAACAGGGTCGAACGCTTAACTGTGATGAGGTTATGAGTGCTTTAGGCGTTGTGATGACTTCCCCTGAGCTGCCCGAAGAGTTTGAAGAAGGCTGGGTCTCACGTCCCGGCGTGGCAAACGGAACGGCGAATTTAACGGTTTAAGTTCTAAACCTGTAAGCTTAGACGGCTGCGTTTTAATAGTCGGCCCTGAGTCTGGTTTGATTGGTTATCAACAAAAGCAGTACGGCCATGGACCGTTGTGTGATTGTTCAGAATCAGGCATTCACCCTGCTGCAGACTAAACCTAAAGCTGACGCTTTGAATCGCGTCATCCAAACGATCTAGCAGGGCTTCGCGCTCAGGATTGTGATCAGGCTGAAACAGATCAAGCATAATCCGGTTATAGCGAATCGCGACTTTACTCTGTTGCAGAGTCAGAATCGGTAAATAGCCATAGCGAAAATAAAAGTCTGTTTTATTCAGAGCAAAGATCTCTTCAGCGCTGAGCAAAGGTAAAAAGTCATCTAGATGAGCAGCAAAACTCTCTCCGCCGCTGATGGCTGGACGCTCACAAAGCAGTAACACGGTGTCAGGTGGCTCAGCATAATCCACACAGTCTGTATGACCCGGAAAATGCTGTGATGTACTGGCATAAGGCCGATCTTCACGACTTTCGACTTCGACCCGACAGACCATGCCACCGCGCAAATTGTGAGGCTCAAGCAAAGGTTCGCCCAACTGGTACGAAAGACTTTTCAGAGCCTCATCATCATCACTGTATGGCATCCCCGTAACAATACAGCCGCCTGGTTTTGCCAACAAAGCCGTTTTAATGGCCTCAATCAGATCTGGCTGATGATAAGAAAAAAGACTTAAAGGATGCATAGGACTATTTTAGTCTGGATCAGGCTAAAAAGATTGTGAGGCTCTGGACTCTGTTTTTAAGTCCAGTGTTTTCTAGTCCTCTTCTAATCCAGTCGTCTAAATTCCTGCACATAATAGTGAACATGGCCCATCTCGTCAATTTCATTCATGACCATGCCTTTAGCTGAAAGTCTGGCCAGCGCGTCTTCAACTTTGTCTGGCCGGACATTAGCCTCTGCTAAGAGATGAGCCATTGAGATGCGACCACCGTGGCGCTGGGCTGACTGAAGTAAAAAACGCTCATATTCTTGAGGTGTGACAGGAGTGGGGTTCAAATAAACCGAGTTATGAGATAAGCTGACGGGTTTGCCGTATTTGCGCACAAAATCATCGTCAGATTGAGTCAGATAAATAACTCCTTCTACCAGACCTGCAAAAAACGGAATGCCGGTCCATGAAAACAAAAAGTACATCACGCCCCAGAAATTTTGGCCCAGATAAAACTTGTGAACCCCAAAACCACCCACTAAAAAGGCCATTAAGACGGCAATCAGACGGTTTTTATCGCTAACAACGGTGGTGCTGATGTGAGTGGACTGAAAGCGGCTAGAGAGTTCACCCGACATTTTGCCAATGGTCTGATTCATGTTCTGACTCAGGTGCTGAATGGCAGGAGCTGAAGCAAAAGATGAGGGTAAGCTGTTGCCCGGCTGGCAGGCATAACAATAAATCCGTCCTTGAGCCTTGTTCAGGCAGTCAAGGCAGACGCCCTTGCCGCAGTCAACACAGCTGCCAAGGGCTTCGCGAGTGGAGTGTTCGAAGCAGCGCATATCGCCATTATGATAGCACATGGTGGTTTAGGGGTAGAGGTTTGTCGCAAAGCTTAGCTTTGCGGTTGAGTGGCGAGCAGAGCTCGCCTGTTAGTACAGCTTCGCTGTGGTTTAGGTGGCGGGAGTTAATCCATATATCGGGCATATATATCGCGCATAAATGATTTGATTGAGAGCCCGGTGTTTCTAAACAGCGCTTCGCAGAAGCGCTTTAAACAGCCCTCTATGAGGGCACTAAACAGGCAAGCTTTGTTTGCCGCTAAACTCTGCCTCACACCTCTTGTGTATGTATGCTAGAATGACTTGGGTTAAATAAGCCCTCAGGCAGCATCTGCTGCCGATTTCAGCCCTTGGGACCTTGTCCCGTGAATGCAGATATGATACAATAGTATACAGGTTGACGGTATGCTATTAAGAGCATTTGCGGAGGGTTCTGAATACCGAATCAGAACAGGAGCAACTTGCACGCAATGGACGCAGAAGACTTCAAAACCCTGGGTGAATGCGATTTTGGAACCATCTGGGAAGTTCAGAGCGAGAACAAAATTGTCGTAAATGCCTATCAGGCAGCGCTTTATTTTTCTCGCGAGGACTTTTTTCAGTTTGCCCGTATGGTGGAAGAGTCCATTGTCGCAATGACCGGTAAGGGTTTTCAGCAGGCGGGTGCCAAACCGGCTGCTCCCGCAACCGAGCCCAAACCCGCTGCGGCTCCTCCTCGTAAGGAGACTGGCGGGACGGATGTTCCGCAGATTACGGATATCCGCGCCTTTCGTCGCAGCCGTCAGGGTGAAGACGAAGAAGAGGGTGATGATTTCCCCGGCTAAGGCCGTGTCATCACACTAAAAGTAAGCTGAAAACAAGCTGTCAAAAGCATAAGGAGAAGATTATGGCTGCCAATAACCAAGTTGTTCTGATCGGCCGCGCCGGTAATAACGTTGCAGAAGACGTTCGTCAACTTCAAAGCGGCACCATGGTGGCGGAAGTCCGCCTGGCCGTGAACCGTCCGACCAAAGATGCCATGGGCAATCCCGTTACCGACTGGCTGACCTGCCAGTTCTGGGATAAACAGGCTGAGCGCCTGAGTGAATTTGTCAAAAAAGGCGATTTAATCTCTGTATCTGGCGCCATGCGCGTGGATAACTGGGAAAAAGAAGGCGAAAAGCGCTCGAAGGTCTACGTTCATGGCGAGAACTTCCAGATGCTTGAATCCCGCTCTGCCCGTGAACAGCGTCAGCACACTGAAGGTGGCGGCGGGGGTTCTTACGGTGGTGGGGGCGGTGGCTCCTATGGCGGAGGCGGTGGTGGTTCTTATGGCGGAGGTGGCCGTGCTGCTGCACCTGCCCGTAGCGCTGCGCCTGCCAAGCAGGACGACTTCAGCGATGATTTTGCGCTCGACGACGACGAACTGCCGCCGTTCTAAATATATGACAGACACATTGGCGCTGGTCTTTGACCTTGACGATACTCTGATGGACACCTATGGCCAATTGGTCATGGTGGCGCATCAAAATGCCTGTGCGGCGATGAACCGTGCAGGTCTGGATGTACCGGTTGAGGAATTAATGGCCACGCGCCTGCGTCTGATGAGTGAGCAGCCTCGAGCAGATGTGAACCAGCTGCTTGCTCAGCACTATGGCAGCGAGGATCCCGAGATTATTCGCGCTGGCTTTGAGACTTATTTTAATCCCGACTTTACGAACATCGAGCCCTTTCCGGGTGTGCATGAGATGTTGGCCCAGCTTCAGACTGAGCATGATCTGTTTTTAGTGACATCAGGTTATCAAAAGCCTCAGCAAAAAAAAGTTGAGGTACTGGGCATCGGCGATTATTTCCGCGAGATTTGTTATGTCCCGGTTGATCAGCCTGAGGGCAAACGCGAAGCCTTTAAGTATCTCCAGAATAAATATGGCTGCGACTTTGAGCGCATGATCATTATCGGCGATCGGATTAATAACGAAATTGTGCACGGCAATTATCTGGGCTGCACCACCGTGTGGGTGCGCCACGGTGAATGTGCGCATATTTTGCCCGAAGGCCCTCATGAAGAGCCCAGGCTGACGCTTGAAGCGATTCATCATCAACCCGAATTATTGCAGAAGCTCAGCTCCTAGTTCAAAGCCTTAATTCAATTCATTCAAGCTTTTGCAGAATGACCTGTCGCTTGATGCTTGTGAAACGCTTGTGTGATCACGTAGGCCCGGTTTATTCATGATGCCTGAGCAAATCCTGTCTGGGAATGCGCATGTTATACTACAGCCTGCATTTCCACCCCTTTTCAGGAATTCTAAACCCCATGAAAATTACTTCTCAGGCTCCTAACCGTATTGATTTAGCCGGCGGCACGCTGGATATTTACCCCCTCTATGTTTTTCTTGAAGGCGGCTATACGCTGAATGCTGCCATTGACCTTTATAGTCGGGTTGAAATTGAAACCCGTGATGACGACCGTTTTGGTTTTAAATCGGTTGATATGGGCGCTGAGCTTGAAATCAGCCGGGATGAACTGCTAAGCGGTTCTGCTGATGATTCTCTGTTTCGCCTGCTGATTGAAATTGTCAGATTTTATCTGCCCGCCACCGGCATTAATGTCACCACTCATAACGATGCTCCTAAAGGATCTGGCCTTGGCGCTTCTTCAGCCCTGCTGATCGCGCTAAGCGGCGCGCTCAACCAGCTCAATGCTAAATACTATGACGGAGAAACCTTGATTCGTCATGGTGCCGACTTAGAAGCCTGGAGTCTTGAGATTCCGACCGGTAAGCAGGATTATTACGCGGCTGTTTATGGTGGTCTGCAGGCGATTCACTTTGGCAAAGCCGGAATCAAGCGTGAGCCTCTGCAGCTTTCGCCCGCGTTTATGCATGCCCTTAATGGTGGTTTAGTGCTGTCGTTTACGGGCCAGAGCCATTTTTCGGGCACGAATAACTGGAATATGGTCAAACGCTATATCGACAATAGTGGTGACACCCGCGCGGCTCTGCGCCAGATTGGCAGCACCTCTCTGCGCCTGCGCGAAGCGCTGCTGGCCGAAGACCTGCCCGAAGTCCATAACCTAATCAAAGAAGAATGGAAAAACCGCAAAGCGCTGGCGGATGGCGTGAGCAATGACATGATTGAGAACATGATTTCAGCCGCTCGCGAAGCCGGTGCCCAAGCCAGCAAAATCTGTGGTGCTGGCGGCGGGGGCTGTCTGCTTACACTTTGCCCACCTGATCAGCGTGAAGCAGTTGAAAGCGCTCTGCGCAGCACCGGTGCTGAGATTATGCGCCACCAGATTGTGCCCCAAGGCCTGCAGGTTACGGGTGTCAGTCTTTAAAGCAGCTATTTATTTTATTTGACGGTTTACGCCCTTCTGAAATTTATTCGGAAGGGCATTATTTTTAGCTAAAGGCTTAGCTTGCTGCGATTCAGTTTTGTTATGTGGAGTAATGACCACTTGATGGAAATTTGTTTTTTTTTGAAAAATTAGAAAAATAATGCTGCCGATAATTGTATGTTTTTTAAATTTTGTCTAAAATTTCCATACTAAGGGTTGGATAATATACACAGCGGTTAAGGAGTTAGTTGATGAATTGCTCTAAAAGAAGCAATAGATTATCGGCTAAGAATTGTCAGGTTTCACGCTGTCACGCAGATTGCATAAAGATCCGATAGCGAAGTGTGAGTTTCGGGATCCGTCGTGCAAGGAGCGAGCCGATGAGTAACTTTTTTAGGACTGTCTTAGGGTGCGGACTGTTTATTCTCGCTGGATGCCAGATAGAGCGGTTTGTTAGAGTGCCTGCTCCACCAGTCCAGAGCTTCGTCGCCCAAACTCCCGATTTTGAACGCGGTATGCTTGTAAACGAAAACGAGAATCTTTTCAACCAAAATAGAGTGTTAAGCTCCGAAGAAGGGCTCGAAATCAATCTGATTGGAGAGTGTCGGCAAATGGAAGCTAAAGATCTGACTCTCGAATGTGCTGCGGTCTTCGACAAATATAATGTCTACCCTTTGCCCCCAGAGCATGAAGCTGTTTACCAGAAGCTTAGAGCTCAACTACCTCAAAAGAAAAAGTAGATTTTTACTAATCTGCTTAGCGCAATTGGACTGCGCCGCTCTGAAATTCCTGTCCCAGTGCTTCAAGCATCCGATTAACAAATGTTGCTTCAAAGTGCTCTGGCGTGTAGTCAGCCAGCTCTGCTAGTAATAGTTTATCAGCGCGATTGCGGCGCTTTTTTAATAAAATCTGGCGCAGTTGGCGATAACCTTCAGCGTCCCGGCAGGCTTCTGGCGGGCAGGCCATCGCGCCTTCAAGACAGCGTAACTGGGCTGGGACGGTTGCGGGTTTATGGCGCTGGATGACCTTAATTTGGTGTAGCCAGCCTGTGTCATATTCATATTCCAGACGAGCCCCTTTGCGCTGCAGCAGTTCGCTAAGCATGACCGTGTCAGCGTTATGCTCGTCATGAGCGGGCTGTTTAGATGAGCTGCTATGGCTGGCATAGTCACCGCGCGGGTGAATAAAATGCCAGTTATGGCGATCCTGCCAGCCCATTACGGTTTGCAGTACGCTATGGAATTGGGTGAGTGTCAGAGAGTCTGGGACTCGCAGTTGGCGCCAGATTTCAGGCAGTTCTTTAAGCTCAAGCTGGAGATCTAACCAGTGAACTTCGTCCCAACTGGGCTGGCGACGGCCTGGGAACACAATAATATTGTCTTCACTGCGGCGGCGGTGCTGGCTGCGATGGCCTTCTAGTTCACTGAGCATCAGCTGGCGCATTTCCTGAATCAGGGTTTCGATCAGCTCTTCTTGTTGTTCAGGATCGTCAGAATGAGAGAGCACCAGCTCAAGTGCTTCGTCGCGTAAAAGTTGGGTACGGTCGTTTTCAGGACGTTCAGCTTTGCTTGCCAAAAAAGCAGACTGCATCCGTTGGGCGCGTTCAAGTAAAGTCTCTGCCCAGGTGACGCCGCGCGCTTTGCGAAACTGGGCTTCAATTGCAGCCAGTAGTCCAGGCGCTTCCGGGCGCTGCAGATGGAGTTTGCTGAGATTTAAATCAATTTCATGTTCTGCGGCATTGAGCTGGCAGAATAAAGTGGCGAGAATCTGGTCTTTGTTGTCGACCACATTTAAAAAGATGTCATAGATTGGATGACTCTGCCGAGCGGGGTAAACATCAAGGAGTTCGTATTCGCCGACTTTAAGCTGATAAGGGTTATTGCGTGAAACCCGAAAAGTCAGACGTTCGCCGGTTTCTTGGGGAAAAATCATCGTAAACGGAGCGTACATAAGCACTACCTTCAGAATGCATCAACTGAGGGGGAATGATGTCCTTAGCTTAACATGGATAGGCTGGTAGCTGGTGGCTGGTAGCGAGTTGCTAAAAAGACAAAGGGCAGGTAGCGATTGGCTTGTTGTTTGTAGCTGGTTAATCTTGGCAAAAAACGAAGTAGCTGGTCCTTGCTGCTTTTGGGCCTCAAGCGACCAGCTACTCGCTACTCGCTTTTACTTTCTGCTATAGCTGCGTTTGCCCCAGAAGCTGGCGGCACTGCCGAGTTCTTCTTCGATGCGCAGCAGCTGATTGTATTTGGCGATGCGGTCTGTGCGTGACGCAGAGCCGGTTTTGATCTGGCCGGAATTTGTTGCCACGGCAATATCTGCAATCGTGGTGTCTTCGGTTTCGCCAGAACGATGAGAAATCATATAGCTATAGCCGTTGCGGCGAGCCAGTTCAATTGTCTGGAAGGTTTCAGTCAAAGTGCCGATCTGATTGACTTTGATCAGGATTGAGTTGCCTACACCCTGATCAATGCCCTGCTGCAGACGTTTGACGTTGGTGACAAATAAATCGTCGCCAACCAGCTGGATTTTGCTGCCGAGTTTGTCGGTCAGAGCTTTCCAGCCTTCCCAGTCATCTTCAGCCATGCCGTCTTCGATTGAGACAATCGGATAATCTTTGGCCAGACCGGCCAGATAATCCACCATGCCAGCTGAATCTAAGGTTTTGTTTTCGCCTGAGATTTTATAGCTGCCGTCTTTGTAAAACTCACTGGCAGCAACGTCTAAAGCCAGCATGATATCTTCGCCTGAGCGATACCCAGCGGCTTCAATCGCGCGTTCGATATATTCTAAAGCCTGACGATGAGACTCAAAGTTTGGCGCAAAGCCACCTTCATCGCCAACCGCGGTAATATGGCCGTCTTTTTGCAGCAATTTTTTTAGGGCATGAAAGGTCTCAACGCCCATGCGCAGGACTTCAGCAAAGCTGCTGGCGCCAACCGGCACAATCATAAACTCCTGAAAATCAAGCGTGTTATCAGCATGAGCGCCGCCGTTGATAACGTTCATAAACGGAACCGGCAGTACGCAGCTGGTGATGCCGCCCAGATAGCGATAAAGAGGCTGGTTAAGCAGTTTAGCTGCGGCTTTGGCCGTGGCCATTGAGACGCCCAGAATGGCGTTAGCGCCGAGTTTGCCTTTGTTTTCGCTGCCGTCTAAATCAATCATCAGCTGGTCGATGCGCATCTGTTCAGTGGCATCAAGGCCACGCAGGCGCGGAGCGATCACTTCGTTGACGTTGTGAACAGCCTGTATCACACTTTTGCCAAGATAGTTCTGCGCATTGCCATCGCGTAGTTCGAGTGCTTCATGGATACCGGTTGATGCACCTGATGGGACCATTGCGCGGCCAACAATACCGCCGCTGAGGATAACGTCTACTTCAAGGGTGGGGTTGCCGCGGGAGTCGAGAACTTGCCGGGCGCGGGTTGCTTCAATCTGAATCATGCTGATGCACTCCTTCGCTGAATAGCTGGTTTTGTAGCTGGTTAGGCGTGCATTATACCGCAGTCAGAGTTGCAGGCAGAGCGCTGGACTGAGATTCTATCTGACCTTAAGCTCGGTGATCGGATTCTAAGTTAAGCGTCTGTCAGAAGTCTATCTGACTGAAAATTTTCAGTATTTGACAAAAAAATATACAATACTTGCAGCAACCCGTTTCTGAAGGAGACTGTTAAGAAGATGAATAAGCGATTGATGGGGAAACTCAGTGCGGGCCTTGCATTGCTGCTGATGACAGGCTGCCAGGATCTGGCTCTGAACAGTTCTGGTTCTAAAGGCTCGGTTCGATTTCGCTTTGAGATGCCCAAGGCTGGTTTTGCGCTACAGGCGATTCCGGCTGGCACAAACAGTTTTGAGATTGAAATCAGCGGGGAAGGTATGAGTACGCCTCGCAAAGAAACATTTAATCAGGCTGATGATGGCAATACCAAAACCATTTCGGAGCTGCCGATCGGCTCCAAACAAATTGTGGTCAAAGCTTTAAAAGGTACAGAATTACTGGCAAATGGGACTTCTTCAGTCACCATTGCCGCTGGTAAGACGGCAAGTGCTGAAGTCACGCTGGCTGAAGTCCTGCGCGTGCGGCCTGTCAGCATCAAGCTTGAAGAACCTTTGCCGATGGATCTGGTGTTTAAAACCCGCATTACGGGCCAGGGCTTAAACAATCCCTTTGAAAAAGAAGTCACCATTGCGGCTGATGAAACAGAAGCCCGGCTGGGTGATTTTCCGCTGGGTGCTAAAGAAGTTCAGTTTACGATCACGGCTGTGGCTGGTTCTAAACGAGTCTCTGTCACGCCTGAACCTCGCAATATCACGGTCAGTGAATCTGGCGCTAGTTTGGATATTTCAGCAGGTAGCGTGATTTCCAGCTTTGGCAATGATCTTGAAAGTCTGTTGAGTTCAGCGGATTCACTAAAGGTTTTGACCTGGATTCAGACTTTACGCGCCAGACCTGCTCGTTTACGTGAGTTGTTCTTTATGCTGCCACCCGCAGCTCGTCAGCGTCTGCGGCAGAACCCACTGGTTTCGTCCTTCCTGCCAGAAGAATCTGAAGCTTCTGCCACAACAACTCGGCGCGTGACGGTTTCACGTTAGCTTTGTTACAAGCTTTTTGAGCTGAGTGAAGTGAATAGCTTTTATTCACTTCACTTAGTTCATTCGTTAAAAGGCTTATTTAGCCGTAGTTACAGCTGGAATTGGGTTTGTCGCAGTCAAAGTACAGATCTTTGGCTTTACTCTGAATCTGTTGCAGGCGCTTTTGTAATTTGGGACGGATAGCGGCAGGGGTTAAGGGCAGAACCTGCTTAAATTCAGCGACAACTTTGGCATGAGGCTGACAGAAGTTGAAGGTATTGCCGAGGTCATGGACCAGTTCGTCTTCAAATTCTTTGAGCTCAGGGGCAAAGGGACTTTTAGCGGTTCTTAAGCGCTGAATACCCTGAAACAGCTTCGTATGAGTACCAGAGCCCAAGCGGGTGCAGCCGCCATAATCCCAGGTCTGGGTAAACCAATTGCCAAAGAAGTGAAATTCAGAACCATAGGCCTGTTTCATCAGATCAAAGAAGGCATTGTCAGCGGGCTCAGGCGTTTTGGCGGCCAGTTTGCCATATGCAGCAAAGTCTTGCTGAAGGGCAATCACAGTGGCTTCTGCTGCCAGCACGGCTTTGAGGCCAGGCATTTGTTTGCTGATTGCGTTTAGCTCTGCGTCACTAGGCAACTGATCTTTAAGGTCAACCATGTATTTTTCCAGACTGGGACCAAGCGCTTGTTCAAGTTTTTTGGTTTGGCGATAAGCGGCGACGAGTTGAGCCTGATTTTTAACAGTATCGAACTGACGTTTGTAAGCGTCAATTTGTTTTTGATCTGCTGGCGTAAACGGGCTGGCTGCTAGTGTGGGTAAGGCTAGTGCAATGAGACAGGTGATTAATAAGGATTTTTTGATGGGTTGTTTAAAGACTGCTTTCATGACAACATCCTCCGACTTTCTCTGCTTAGTCTGACACGTCAGGAGCTGACTGTGTTCAGGCTTATTTCTTTTTGTTTAAAAGACGGGAGCTGACAAAGGCGCTCAGAGGTAATGCCAGTGCAAAGCCGAGCAGCATAAACAGCAGACTGGCCATTTCGGTGAGCACGGGTTCCATCTGAAGCAGATTTAATTCACCACCCTGAGAATACACAGAAGTCAGAATCTGGCCAATTGTAATCACCAGATACAGGGTTGCAACCACTTCAATTGAGCCACGACCGCCGATATAGCCTTTTTGGAACAAGGCTTTACGCGAGATATTGGGGTCACTGCGCCAGCTGAGATGAACGGCCGTCGTGGTTGAAATGGCGATATAGCTTAAACCTGCAGCCATTTGTAAAATCATGCCGCTGCCAAATAAAACGGAAGGGCTGCTAATCGCGAGCAATCCGCCAAACCAGACCAATAGCATCATCACCAAGCCACCGGCCAGCGTTGAAGCCAGGCTGGCGATAAAGCGTGGGCCGCTGCCAAAGGTTAGCAGGGATGCTGCGGCCGCCACTGCCATAAAGGTCAGCAGGCTGTTGAGCATCCAGGGGAATTGCAGCAGATGGAGCAATAAAAAGCAGCACAACATGCCGCCACCGATTAAAACAGCTTTGATGCCATACCAGCGTCCGCAGAGGACCAGTGCAATCATCACGGCAATCACAATCAGAGGGAAGTGATTCAGGCGTTGAACGTCAATCAGGATATAAGAGTGAGTACCGTCAACCATCGCCTCTTTATAAAAAATAAAGCGCTTCCCTTTGCGCGGCATTTTTTCGGGCGGGTCAGTGGACGTATAAGTTTGCTCAAGCAGAACGGTTTCTTCAGGGTCGCCGTTCTGAGCTGGAAAATAAACTTTAAAGCGAAATTTTTTATCGTCGCGTTGAAAAGCTTCATCTTTGACATTGGTCTCAGAAATAATTTCGGTGACGCGACCAGAAATATACGTTGGCTCGTCAGCTTCACCAGGACCTGGGCTCTGGGCCGTTGCGGCTTCAGGGGCACGTTCCTGAGCAATAGCCGGTGTCAAACAAAAGGTCATGCTTAGTGCAAGCAGGATCGTCAGCAGAGAGGCTAGGCCTGGAAGGCTTTGCATCTTGTGCCCGGCATGCTGTACAAATCGGCTCAAATTGGCTAGAATCACTGACACCGTCTCATAAATCGTTCTGAGTCAAAGGTTCATCTATTGTAGCTTGTTCATGATCAATGCGTAAGACAACCTGGCTGTTTCTCCTCTGTCTGGGCTCGGGCGCCGTCACGTTGACGGCTGCGCTGGCTGTTTGGGTTAGTCTCAATCACCGGCCACCGGAGCCCTTAATTTTGCCTGCCCATGCAGATGCCCGTACTTACGGCAGTCTGGCTTTAGAGCTGGCCGCTCAGTCACGTTTTGCAGATGCCCTGACAACCAATACGCGCGCTCTGAGCTATAGTCCTGATCAGGCCAGTTTGTTGTATAACCAGGCCTGGCTCGAAGCGCGTCTGGGCCGTTGGGGCCAAGCGCTCAACACGCTTGAAAAAGCCCGTCGTCAGGTTCCTAATGATCCAGAAATGGCTTATCTGCGCGTCTGGCTGCTGCAGCAATTGGGCCGTCAAAACGAAGCCCGCACTGAATTAGTCCAGGCCCGACAGTTCGCTGCTCAGCCAGCAGACCCTTATGTCAAAGCGCGTTTGTTTCAGCTTGAAAACAAACATGCTGATGCGCTTAAAGCGTTTAATCAGGCCTTGCAGAAAAATCCTCAGCAAGCGCCTGGCTTTTATTATTGGCGCAGCCGTAGTCAGCGGGCATTAGGTCAGAATCAAGCTGCTCTAGCCGATCTGGATCGGGCTGTCAGCGCTGAACCGACAGCCCGGCTTTACCGTGAACGTGCAGTTTTAAAAGAACAACTGGGCCAGTTGCCGGGTGCTTTGTCTGATCTGAATCAGGTTATTCAGCTTGAGCCCAGCAAAGAGGCGCGTCTGGCCTATGCCCGATTACAATTAGAGATTGATCCAGCTTTGGGCAAAACAGAAGTTGAAGCTTTGCTCAAACAAGAGCCCAAATGGATTGCTGCTCAGCTTTTACACGTACGCTCTCAGATTGAGGCTCGCCAGCTGAAGCCTGCCCAACAGGCTCTGGCAGAGATTCAGCAGCGTGAGCCTGATAACGCTGAGGCCTGGTGGCTGCAGGGCGTGATCTTACGCAACCAGCGCAAATATCCCCAGGCCTTGTCAGCACTTAATCAGGCCCAAAAATTAGGCTATAACCCCACTCAGGTTGAGCTTGAAAGAGCGCGTCTGGCTGCTCAGCAGGGCAATAAACCAGACGCCAATACGCGAGTGCTCAAGCTGCTCAAACAATCGCCTGAATTAAAATCTAAGCTTGAAAATGACCGCCTGCTTAAAAAGTTTCTGAAACCCTCTGCTTCATGAGTTTGCCGGATTATGTCCGGCGCCTGCGTCAAAAAGTGGGTTCTGAGCTCTTGATGCTGCCCTGTGTTATGGGGCTGGTGTGTAATCAAGCAGGTGATTTTTTGTTGATTCAACACAGTGATACTGGCAAATGGGGCTTTCCGGCTGGGCTGATTGAGCCGGGCGAAACCCCAGTTGAAGCGATTCAGCGTGAGATTCGCGAAGAAACAGGACTTGAAATTGAGCCTGAGCGTTTGATTGGCGTTTTAGGCGGTCAGGCTTATCGCCACACTTATCCCAACGGCGATGTGGTTGAGCCCTTAGCGGTTGTTTTTGCCTGTCGTATTTTAGCCGGTCAACTGCAGAAGCAGTCGGTCTCAGAGAGTAAAATTAAGCGTCTGCAATTTTTTACTCAGGCGCAATTGCCAGATTTAAATTTGCCTTATCCTGACTGGATTTATCACAGCAACAGTCCTGGGTTTGACTGATGGGGATGTCGCCTTATTATCAGTCTCTGCGTCAGCGTTATGGCTCAGACTTAATGATGATGCCTGCTGTGGCTGGGGTGTTACGTGATGATCAGGGCCGAGTTTTATTAATGAAGCAGCATCAGCGTTGGAGTCTGCCAGCTGGGGCCATTGAACCAGGCGAAACCCCTGCTCAGGCTTTAATTCGCGAAGTCCACGAAGAAACGGGTTTGCAAATAAAACCTTTGCGTCTGTTGGATGTGGTGGGTGGTTTAGATATGCGCTTTACCTATCCCAACGGCGACTGTGTCGAATATCTTTGCGTCTTTTTTGCCTGTGAGATTGTGGGCGGTGAGCTCTGTGCGCTGGATGGCGAGGCAGATGAATTTGGCTGGTTTTTACCTGAAGATTTACCGGAGCTGCCGTACCCGCCATCTGTATGGCATGCTTAAACAGAACAAACTAGAGGATATTGCTTGTGGAAACCTTTAAAGATTTGCCCGTGATTGCTTTTGAAAGCCAGGAAGCCTGGCGCCAGTGGCTTGATCAGCATCATCAAACTTCATCGGGTGTCTGTCTGAGGATCTACAAAAAAGGCAGTGAAGTTCCCACAGTTACTTATGCAGAAGCTTTAGACGAAGCGCTTTGTTATGGCTGGATCGACAGCACCAAATACAAGTATGACGAGCAAAGTTTTTTGCAGCGCTTTTCGCCCCGCAAGCCTCGTTCAGTCTGGTCTCAGGTCAATCGTGAACATGTTGCC
>CAJYHH010000472.1 GCA_913773825.1 Candidatus Sericytochromatia bacterium
AAACCGTTTGGACGGGGCAGCATTCCAGTTTGAGAAGTCAATTCTGGCAGACGGTGAAACCCAGGATATTCCACTGATTAAAATTCCTGCTGGTAAAAATTACGAAGTCATTTTGGATGGTGATGATTTAAACAAATCAGAGTTGGTTGATATCTCAATTTATGGCTCTGGTAAAGTGCTAAAACTCGAAAATATTGATTTAGATCCAGACCAGCAGGATACCCTAAAACTTGCGGCTGACGGCGACAGCCTTCAATATATTCCAGGGGGACCAGACGTTGAAGCCCCCAATATTATTCTGAGCTTAGATGAAAAAGACGATTTTGACTATGATTTTACGGTGATTGATCTAGAAGCTAAAAAAGGCGAAAAGCTAACCCTTGACCTCAAGGATAATCGTCTACAGATTAGCGACACTGGCGATCAGGCTGATACTTATGATCTCGAAGTTGAGCGCTTTGATAAAAACGGTAAAGAAATAGAATTCAGCAAAGACAATCTTGTCATCAGCCCGGATGAAACCCATGACGTCGAATTTAAAGCCTGGACAGGTCAGGGCTCAAGCATGTCAATCGGCCCAGATGGACGTGAAAATCAGGAGCCCGATGTTGATAGCGAATCCAATGATTAGGGAGCTAGTGACTGGTGACTTGTAGCCGGTGGCTAGACGCTAAGTACCAAGAACAAAGAATTTTAAATAGCCGGCCACAAATAGCCAGCTCCCAGCTTTTTATTTCTTCCTGATGCCCAAATACGACCAGACTTCACGCCCATCAGTGTGAGCATGTTCGACACCGCGAGCAAACATGGTCGTGGAGCCTCCGCCATCTAAAACATAGGCTTCAACAGCGCCTAGTTCTCTTAACAGTCGTGCACCATCAGCCAAACTCACGCCTTTGGCGCGCTGATTCCCTTCACCTGCAGCGACGAATAAAACACTTCCGTCAGCTTTAACACCTAAAAAAGAGCGGCTGATGCTGCTGGCATGTGAAGCACCGCCATAATCTGTGCGCTGATTAAAAGCTCCTGAGCGAATGTCCTGATCAAGTGTTTTAAGCTGCTCACGCGTATACAGAGCCGGAAAGCCGCCAATAAAATTTTTAAAACTGCCAGCGTTTTCGCTGATGCCCCCTTTGCCGGTTTTTACTGCACCTTCAGGGCTAACGGCAACAAAATGGCGGTTATCGCTAATTTTATCGATATAAGGCATGTGGTCATCTGTCTGAGTCTGAGAGCCAGCTTTAATGTCGCCAATAATAAACTTGCCAAAAAAGCTGGCGTTAATTGCGCCAATCAGACTTTTATCCTGCTCAAGTTCACGCGCGCTGTTTGGGCCTTTATGTTTAAACACCGGCACAAGTTCAGCCCGGCGTGGGTCAAAATTTAACACTCTGACAATGCCACCGTCAGCTGTACGGCGGCTTTTATCGTAAAACACACCTGGCGCGAGCTCTTTGCCCGCAGGCTTTTTTGGGGGATCTATTTCTGGCAAGGTCACTCGCGGACTGGCCTTGCCTGTTGCCTGGCTCTTAAGCTGAGCCTGATCGGTTGGGAGCTGAGTTTGAGCTTGGACAGTTGCTGCTGCTTGTGGACGTTTAAGCTCAGGCAAGGGTTTAAGCGAAGCAGGACTGGCAAATAATTCAGAAGGGGGACGCAAACGACGGTCTTGAGGCGGAATACTCATAGTTCCTCCCAATTATAAACTCATCACTTATTGCTTTACTAGAAAAAAGTAGAGTGATTAAAGCCCATGCTTGTGTTAGGTTAAGTGTATTTTAACTGTTATTTAACCTCATCATATGAGTTTAGACGCAAGTTTAATCTGTGGCACTCGACAAGAAAGATTAAGGTTTGTTTAGGAAAAGGGTAATGAACGGCAAAATCAACACATGGTTGCTTCCCGCAATGGCGGCACTGGCTGCAATTAGCGTCAGTGGCTGCGGCCATAGCCCTTTATCGCCTGGCATGAGCCCCTACGGCCAGAATGCTTATAACCAGCAAAATGCTTACGGCCAGTATCAGAACATCGACCCCAATGCTCAGGCTAATGGCGGTTTTAGTTTTGCTTCTGAAAACGGTGCTTACCCTTCTGCTGATCCCAATGCAGGTTATGACAGCTATGCTGG
>CAJYHH010000473.1 GCA_913773825.1 Candidatus Sericytochromatia bacterium
CTCAGATGTTCCATGTTCTTTCCTATTGTGCGGGCCGACTCTTAAATCAGGCTTAATCTACTGATCTTAAAAAAGCAGTGTTGCTGACTATTGTACCCCAAAGCAAGGCCAAAAAGCCGGGCTGAGGATCTGAGCCTGTGTTTTAAAAACGGCCAATAAAAAAGGAAGCCCGTGGCGGGCTTCCGTTGCTTTGCAAAAGACTTTTGCTATAACGATAACTTGCTTAATTTTAGTTATACGGCTTTTTAGGGCTTGAGATCTATTAGCGATCTCACAAAGATCCTGTCACTTAGCTCACAAACCAGGCTATTCCTGTGACTGGGGCCACCAGAATGCTGTAGTAAAGACGTAAAACCTTGCGTCTTTACTAAGGGGACAGCGGCAATAATTCCACAACATCACCTTCTACTGTTACTGCTGTTGGTGAAACCAGGCCCAAGGTAAAAATGGTGGCCACCCAGGTTAAAGGGGTTCGGGCATGAGTGACTTTGAGCCTGACAATACCGTTACCAGCTGCCAGGTCATTTTTAACCAAGGGTTCGATCAGGTTATCTGCGGGAATCCCTTCGCGCGTACCCAGTGGAACACTGGGTAGACCCAATAAATGATAAGTCCAGATTTCATAGCTGACATGACGCAGCACTTTGCCTGTGCGCTGGCCCGGAATCTCATCAGTGAGAGAAATAAGAGCCTTTGTATCAGGGGATTTAAACATCAGGCTCATACAGCTATTGAGCATGATCAACAGGCTGAGAAAAAAACAAGTCTGGATTTTACGCATGGTTCCAGAATATCAGAGTCGTCTCAAAACAGCGAACAGAGCGTTGTTTAACACAAACAGAGCCCATAGCCCATCTCCCCTCCCCTTTGTTACCATATTGCCTATAGCTGCTGAGAAAGGGATCTCTCCCACATGAACCTGCCCTGGAAAGGTCTGTTTCAGACCGATGGTTATCATCCGGCCGAAATTGAAGACTCTCTGCTCTTGCGCGTCCTGGTTTTTTTTACGGTTACCGTTGCCATTCTGGCAACCACACAGGCTGCAGAAAGCCCGCTCTGGCTACCCTTGTTGGGTGTGGGCGGCTCGTTGTTTGGGGCTTGGTTAAGTTGGACAAGGCGTCGAGCTAAAAACTGGTGGATCAAACTGATTCTGGCTTTGATGATGCTGGTGGCTTTGGCCAGTTTTCTGGGAGAGATATCTGATAATCCCTATGATGCCCGTATTCCGCTGGCTCATTTGCTGATCTGGCTGCAGGTTCTGCATAGCTTTGACCTGCCACGTCGTAAAGACGTATTTTATTCACTCTGGGTGGCGTTAATCCTGATTTCGGTTGCTGCTACAACAAGTCGAGACGTTAGTTTTGGCATTTATGTTGTTGTTTATGCCTTGCTCAGTCTGGCTAGTTTGATGGCGAGTCATCTGTCTAGCCAGCATGTCAAATCAGCCCCAAAAGGTTTTTGGTTAAAGCTGTCTATGCCAGTGATTGGTTTAACCGTGCTTGGATCTGCTGCTTTATTTTTAGTCATGCCCCGATATGACGGCATGAAACTGCAAACTTTTCCAGTGTCGATGCGCATTGAGAGTTTGCCCTTGTTTAACGGTCAGATTAAAAATCAGTCATATCCAACTCGAAATGGCAATGTGGGTGGCAATAATAACAGCATTGAAAATCAGGCCCAGCGAAAATTTGACCCTATGGCTTATTACGGATTTAGTACCCAACTGGATCTGAATTATCGCGGCAAGCTTTCAGATGAGATTGTTATGCGTGTTCGCAGTAGCCGAGCGAGTTATTGGCGTGGGATGGCCTTTGATAAATATGATGGCCTGCGCTGGACGATGGCCTATCCCTATAAGTTGACTCGTCATGGAGTGTCGGGTGTTTTGCCGATGTGGATCCGCGAGTCTCGCGAGCTTGAAAAAAATATTGTGCGCCGTGAGCGTGTGGTTCAAACGTTTTATATCGAAAAAGATCAGAGCAATCTGATTTTTAAAGCGCCTTATGCTGAGCAGCTTTATTTTCCAACTGACTATGTTCTGCGTGATACCTATGGCAGTTTGCGTTCACCCATTGAGCTGTTTGAAGATACAACTTATACCGTTGTCTCAGATATTCCCCATTTTAGTGCTTCAAAACTCAATAAAGTGACCTGGAAGCAAGTTGCTGACTTTCAAAAAGATCCCCAGACCCAGCTTGATCCAAATTATTTGAATATTTCACCTAAGCTTCCCAAGCGGGTTGTTGACCTGGCAAAAAAAATCACTGAAAAGACTCAGACCCCTTATGAAGCTGTTCGGGCTTTAGAAGATCACCTTAAACAGAATTATCCTTATAACCTCGAGATTCCTGAGTTCCCAGAAAATCGTGACAGTATTGATTATTTTCTGTTTAACCAAAAAGAAGGCTATTGTGAGCACTTTGCTTCATCCTTAACCATTATGGCGCGCAGTTTAGGGCTCGGAACCCGTTTTGTTACAGGTTATACAAGTGGCCGCTATAATCCGATGACAGGTTATTTTGAAGTTCGCAGCAGTGATGCTCATGGTTGGGTCGAGGTTTATTTCCCTCATCATGGCTGGGTGCCTTTTGACCCCACACCCGGTTTTGTGGCTGCTTTAAGCCAGGAAAACATGACCGAAGAAAGCAGTGCTGGGCATTTTCTGGATTATCTGAAAAAGATTATGCCTGAAAGCTGGAAAAAACAGTTTGAAAGCCTGGTTGGAAACTTTATTAATGTGTTGATTGCAGGCTTTAATGGCGTGATTGCTGTTCTAACGATGCTTTCACTCCCAACCCTTGGTTTATTGGTGGTGGTGATCATTGCTTCAGTATTAGGCTGGGTGTTTTTAAATCGCCATAAAGCCACTGAACAACAAACTTTTAAACCAGTCTATGCCAGTGACCCCGATAAGCGCGAATTTGTCACAGCTTATCTGAGTCTGATTCAGCATCTCTGTCAGCAGGCCGCTCAAGAACCTGGGGCAACCCCTCGCGAAAGTCTGGCTCAACTTGATGCATTATTAGATCCAGATGCTAAGCAGCGTTTAGCAAGCTTAAATGAGCGTTACTACGAAATTCGTTATTCCCAAATGCCTTTTGAACAGGTTGAATTACAAGAGCAAACGCGTGAATTAAAGCAGTTGCGCACAAGCTTAAAACTGCTGACACCAGAGGTGGGTTAATGCGCTATTCGTTCTGTATTCATCCAAGCGCTTCAATGAATCGGCTTGAACAGTTGATTGAAGCGCGTTTAAGCAGTTCAGATCAGCAAAAAGACCAGATTGATGAACGGATCTGGGAGCTCTTTGGTGAGACCTGGGCAATTATGTTTACTGATTTATCTGGGTTTTCGCGTCGGGTAAAAGAGTTTGGGATTATTCACTTTTTGCAGACTATTTATGAATCTCATCGCTTACTTGTGCCTAAAATTGATGACTATAACGGCATTTTGCTAAAAGTTGAAGGAGACAGTTTAATGGTCTTGTTTAAGCAGGCCCGTAGAGCTATAGACTGTGCAATATCTATGCAGCAGACTCTTATGCAGCATAATCAAAACCGTCGGTCAGAAGAACACGTTTTATTGGGCGTGGGCTTAGGTTACGGGCGCCTGCTTAAAATTGGGGATGAGGATGTTTATGGCGTTGAAGTCAACGCTGCTAGCAAGCTCGGTGAAGATCATGCGCATCCCTGGGAGATTCTGGTCACTCAATCTGTTAAAGACGTGAGCGATTTGCCCGATGCTCACTTTGAAAGCCTGGATGAAGTCCCGGCTGGCGCTGTGGGAGCCTGGCGCTTACGCTATCCACTGGTAGGCATTTAAGTCTCATGGGAGCACCGGGCCAGTCTTTGAGATAAAGCATAGAATTACGTTCAAGCTTAACGGTTTGGGCAGTGAGCACCCCCTGGTAAAAATCCCAGATATTCCAGTTAGCTTGATAGCGCAGTGGAAACACATCTTCACGTGAATGAATTCTGACAAAGCTGGCGCTTAAAAACAGAGCATCATTAAGCTGCTCTTGATTGAGTAGGGGCTGGGGTAATAAATGATTCAGCAGCCAGGCGGCTTCGCGATAAAAATTTTCCAGTCGATTATGGCTGATTAAAAGATCTAATAAAGCATCACAGGGGCTCCACCAGAACAATTTGCCATCTGGCTCAACCCCAG
>CAJYHH010000474.1 GCA_913773825.1 Candidatus Sericytochromatia bacterium
GATGCCTCTCTGCGCCGTATAGCGACCAATACGCTCTCCTTTGAGGGCAATGGAAAGGCGTACCACACCCACCTTGTTCAGTCTGCCTACTACGATCGTGAAAAAGATATCGTGCGTATCCAGGCCGATCCCAAGCTGTTTGAACTCTACAACTTTGACCATAAGGTGCTGCTTCAGCTTCGCGCCATATCCCGCCTTAAGCGCAAAGAGTCTGCACAGGCGCTTTATACTTTTCTGGAGAGCCTGCCTACCAATCCGGCGCCCATTTCACTTGCGCGTCTGCGGATGCGACTGAATCTGGGTTCGAAAACCACTACACAGAACCATGTGGTGCGGCGAGCTATGGAGCAGCTTAAAGAGATTGGCTATCTGGATTACTCAGAAGTGAAACGCGGGCGCTCCGTCTTTTTCATCATCCACAGCCGCACGCCTAAGCTTGATGGCATCAGCAATCTTGAGAGCATTGATTCCCTGGATGAAATTGAGTTTGATGAGTGATCGCTGACGTTCACTGTAATCAGTATGACTCTGTTGCAGTGTCACCTCTTCTGTCGCTGCTGATGTCAGCTTGTCTTCCACTGCATTCACTGTAATCAGCGCTTAACTGCCTGTTCACTGTAATCAGTGCTCAGCACCCTGCATAAAGCTCTGTCAGTCAGTTACTCACTTTCAATCCCACACCCTATAAGCTCCTGATAGTAAGTGTGTGCTTACATACTTTTTTGAGTCGGTTTATAACGGCCCCCTTACTGACTACAGTGAATGCGTTGAGGGTCGGCAGGATCGCGGTTTACTGAACACAGTGAACGTCACTGATTACAGTGAATGATGAGCCCTGCTCTGCCGTTAAGGCTGAGGAGATCGCAATGCGGCCTGAAGGAAGGCCTGTTGAGCGGGATGAAAGGCGTGACACTGTTACTGATTACAGTGAATGATGTCAGCAAACGGTCGCTATTCATCTTTCCTGGGGTTACCTGCTGATTACAGTGAACGTTAGCTGCGGGCGCAACGCTGCGCATCCGCTCTTCATTTGCGGGTCAGATCGGCTGCCACTACTGATTGCAGTGAACGCTTACTGATTACAGTGAATGTCAGCAAACGGATTGCTGAATCAGCCATCCGATTTACTGATTACAGTGAACGACAGATCATCACGCCTTATTACGCAGCTGCCAGATTAAGTCCGTGCAGCCAGAATAAGGCGTTCGGGTAAGCTTGCCAGCACATCCATGCCTGGAGCATTCCTGAGCATACCAGAATGTCCCTTTGGCCCACGCGCTCACGGCAAAGCTTCGTCGATTGATGTTCCCGGACCTGCTCCCGGGTCACGCCGCCGCTCAATTCCCCTCTCTGCTGATTACAGTGAATCTTTGTGCAACGGAGTGGTTTTCACTGACTATAGTCAACGTTTCACTGTTCTGCGGTCACTGACTACAGTGAATATTGAGTAATGCTCTCTTTTGCGACTGCGATCACGGTTAATTTTG